>JAPLOP010000010.1 GCA_026400645.1 Alphaproteobacteria bacterium
CGTGCCGCTTTTGTTACCAATTACGCGGTGTGCTCTTACCACACCTTTTCACCCTTACCTGCCTCCGCGCGAGCGAAGATAGGCGGTTTATTTTCTGTGGCACTTTCCCTAAAGATCGCCTTGGGGCGACCCTCGCCGGACGTTATCCGGCACCCTGTTTGTGTGGAGCCCGGACTTTCCTCCAGAACAAAAAAGTTCCAGCGATCATCCGGCCACCTAGATTTGATATTCTCAACTTTCCCCACCAGGAAATCAAGTTTTTTATTGTCTATTTTGGCAGATAAACGGACGCGGCTAAATCTTCCTGAAAATAAGGGATGCGTTTGTTCCCCCAAAACCAAAAGAATTTGACATAAGTGTTGTGATGTTTCTTTCCTGCGCCTTGTGGGCAACCAGGTTAAGATCGAATCCTTCTGATGGGTTGTCCAAATTCAACGTTGGTGGCAAAATGCCGTCACGCATGGCTAGCAAGGAAAAAATTGCCTCGACTGCGCCTGTTGCCCCCAAAAGATGTCCAATCGATGATTTTGTTGATGACATTGCCAATTTATAAGCATGATCACCAAAAAGACGTTTGACAGTTTTAATTTCTATCGCATCCCCGATGGGGGTTGATGTGCCATGGGCATTAATATAATCGATTTCATCGGAGCTTATTTTTGCATTTTTGAGCGAGGCACGCATGGCGCGAAAGGCACCGCTTCCATCCTCAGCCGGGGCTGTGATGTGGTGGGCGTCACCAGACATACCGTAACCGATTATTTCGCCATAAATTTTGGCGCCACGACGTTTTGCGTGTTCGTATTCCTCTAGCACAACAACACCTGCGCCATCTCCCATGACAAAACCGTCCCTGTCTTTGTCCCATGGGCGTGATGCGATCGTTGGGTTGTCGTTGAAGCTTGTTGATAATGCGCGTGCAGCACAAAAACCAGACATGGAAATGCGTCCCACGGCTGCCTCTGTTCCACCAGCAATCATAACATCAGCATCGCCAAATTTAATGATTCGTGATGCATCCCCAATGGCGTGTGAACCTGTTGCGCAGGCTGTCACGACAGAATGATTGGGCCCTTTGAATCCGTATTTAATGGATACATGGCCGGATGCCAAATTAATCAATGATGCCGGGATAAAGAATGGACTAACCCGTCGTACACCTTGGTTAATTAATGTTTGTGTTGTTCGATAGATTTCCTCGATCCCGCCAATGCCGGAACCAATCATAACCCCGGTGCTTTCCAGTGATTCATCATCTGTTGGCATCCATCCGGAGTCTTCGACGGCTTGTATGGCTGCAGAGATGCCATACAAGATAAAAAGATCCATCTTTCGTTGCTCTTTTAAAGGAAGATATTTATCAGCAGAAAAACCATCCACTGGATTGTCACCCAGGGATGGGACTTGCCCACCGATTTTGGCGGGCATATCGCTGACATCAAACGACGTGATGGCGCGAATTCCGGACTCGCCGGCTATGAGCCTTTTCCAGCTGGGTTCTGCCCCGTCTGCCAAAGGTGTTACAGCCCCAATACCCGTTACGACGACACGTCTTTCGTGATGCATTTTCTATTTCCTTAAATTAGAACAAAATCAGTCTATGCAATAATATATGCCTAGTTGCTTGGCTTTTCTGTGGCCAAATGAGCCTCGACATAATCAATGGCTGATTTAATCGTTGTCAATTTTTCAGCAGCCTCATCGGGGATTTCACATCCGAATTCGTCTTCGAATTTCATGACAAGTTCGACTTGGTCCAAGCTGTCAGCCCCAAGGTCGTCAGAGAAACTGGCGCTGTCAACAACTTTGGATTCTTCTACGCCAAGATGGTCTACAACGATTTTTTTGATGCGGGAACTAATATCACTCATTAAACTTTTCCTTTTTAAAATATCGAAACATACTAAAGTCTACCTTGGTTTTTCACAAAACTCAAGAGCAGACAGACATAAATTTTTGTGAATTAAATCACCTGGTTCCTTATGATCTGGACCCACAAATCCCTGTGGATCGGGGTGCTGGGATTGGGTTGTCATTTGCTTGAATTGCTGATTTGGGATGGATCGCTGCCATGGGAAGTAAATTTTTCGTCATCGTAGCGGTGGTATCCCTTGTGAGTGGTTTTTTCTCTGGAGTGCTGGATAGAGAGCTCGATGCGCTTCTATGGTTCGAACGGGGGGAAGTATATGTGGAGCTACCACTAGATTCGGAGGAGCTATCACTATCATATTTGGAATCGCTTTCACTTGGCTCCTTGTCATTTTTCTGTGGAGTATTATTCATAATTTGGTTTTTAACTGGCGGTGTCTGTATGGGCATGCGTCTATAAAATGCACCATCATGAGTTGTCCAACCCATACTTGTTCCACATAACAAAATCGCCCCTAATGCTATGACCTTATTCATCTTGCTCATTCTATTTCCCCATTGGTTGTGCGTGTTTGTCCCGGGTGATTTTCCAAGAAAAATCTCATCCGATTTGGTCTTTTCTTTCTTAAACTATGGCAATAAAGTGTTAATATGCAGTTAACTAACCTGAGTTCGATGTAAGAATTTCTAAAAACCTTGTTCCATTCTCGGTCATTTCCTGGAAATTTTATGGATGGCCACGTCGGGCCTTGCCCTCCTCGCCATGACGTCATGGCGAGTGAGCGAAGCGAAACGTGGCCATCCATAAAATCATCTGAAATGGTCTAGTCACAAAAATATCTGATGGTAAAGCGATGATGACTGAACCCTTGATTGATCAAAAACCCCTGCTTTTAGTTGTGGATGACGATACGAAATTACGCAATTTGCTGGTTAAATTTTTATCCGACAATGGGTTTCGCGTGTTGGCGGCCGCCAATGCGGCAGAGGCGCGGTCCAATATCGCCTGCCATCGTTTTGATGGGATTATTCTGGATGTGATGATGCCGGGGGAAACAGGGACGGAACTGATCCAAAGTTTGCGATTGACATGCGCGATGCCCATTTTGTTTTTAACAGCCCGGGATCAGTTAGAGGATAAAGTCACAGGCCTAAACCTGGGGGCGGATGATTACATCACAAAACCGTTCGAACCCCAAGAATTGCTGGCTCGCATTCGGGCGATCATTCGACGGTTTGCCCCGGCGCCGTCCGTTTCCATGGAACGACTGCGGCTGAATGACTATGCGTTTTGTGTCCAGACCGGACGATTAACAAAGGACGACGACCTTGTTTATTTAACCTCCACCGAACAAATTTTGTTGCGGACCCTGGCCCAAAGTCCCAACCAACCCTTTTCCCGGGAGGATTTAGCGCAACGTATTGGCCATAAAGTCAGCGATAGAACTGTTGATGTACAAATAACGCGCCTTAGAAAGAAAATAGGGGATGACCCGCGCCAACCACAGACAATTCAAACGATTAGACACATTGGATACACCCTATGTCCCAACTAAAGGCGCCGCAATTAAAAGTATCTCAGTTTGTAAAAAAAATCCTGCCGCAAAGCTTATTTGGACGGTCATTAATCATTTTGGTGACGCCGCTGATTTTGGTTCAATTTGTTTTGGGGTATATATTTTTTGACCGCCACACGGAAACGATTCTGCGTTTATTATCCAGCACAATTTCCGGGGACATTGCTTTTGTTTTGGATTCTGTCGAGCGGGAGGACAGCTTTCCCCACATCAGAAAATTGGCGGAACGAGACCTTAGTCTTAGTATCAAATTGTCGCCTCATGAGGTTTTGGAACAAACGGGCATCCATCGCCAAACGTGGTTGTATACATATTTAGATAGCGCACTAAAGGAAAAGATAAAGCAGCCTTATTACGTGCGCATGGACAGTAATTTTATCAACATTCATATTGCATCAACAAAGGGTGTTTTAAAGGTTCAGCTGTCCCGAAAGCGATTGTTTAGCCGGACAACGCCGTTGGTTATTATTTGGACAACCGTATCGGCATTGCTGTTGTTTATAGTGGCATCCATTTTTATGCGCAATCAGATTCGACCCATTCGTCGCCTTGCGGAGGCTGCGGATCGTTTTGGCAAGGGGGATGATACCGTTGTTTTTAATCCAGAGGGCGCAACAGAGGTTCGAAAAGCTGGTGTTGCTTTTCAGTTGATGCGGGATCGCCTAAGGCGGCAATTAAGCGAACGATTGGAAATGCTGGCGGGTGTTTCCCATGATTTGCGCACGCCCCTTGCGCGAATAAAATTGCAGTTGGCGATGATGACCCCAACCGAAGAAACAAAATCCCTGCAGGAGGATGTCGTTCAGATGCAGGGGATGGTGGAGGGGTTTCTGATCTATGCCAGAGGTACAGATGCCGAGAGGAGCCAGCCCGTGCTTTTGTATCCGTTTCTGCAAAAAATTATTCGCGTTCATCAAACTGATCAGTTATCTGTTTTTTTGAATTGCCACGATGACATAAAGATATTTTTAAAATCCCATCTCTTTAACCGTTCCTTAACCAATTTGTTGTTAAATTCAAAACGTTACGCTAGAAAAGTCATCATTGATGTTTGTGAGAAAAAAAATCACATACTGCTTACAATTGATGATGACGGGCCCGGCATAGCAGTATCCGAGCGAGAAAACGTCTTTCGCCCTTTTTACCGCGTCGATGCCTCTCGTAATTTAGAGGATGGCGGGGTGGGGCTTGGGCTGAGTATTGCGAAGGATGCTGTTCAAAGCCATGGGGGTCGGATTTACCTTGGGGAATCACCCTTGGGGGGATTAAGGGTTACCATAAGGCTTCCCCGGTAATTTTCGTTCGGGCGCAGTCTGGTGTTGACGGGGCCTAAAATAGCGTATGTAATTAATTTGATTAAAATTTTATAGGAGTTATCCCGTGTCACAGTCATCAAAGCAGCCAGAATTCGAATCAGCAAAAGAATCAAAATCTCAACCAGGGGGCCAACCAGGGGGTCAGTCAGGGTCTCAATCCAGCAGCAGCTCTCGTTTTGGATCTGGCTCAACCTCGGGTCAATCAAATCCATTTTCTGCGTTTAGCAATCCATCAGAGGCTTTTCAATCTTTTGCTTCTAGCATTAAGGTTCCTTATTTTGACAAGGAAAGTGTTATGGATCATCACCGTAAAAATGTCGATGCTATGACTGATGTTAACAAAGCCGCAGTCGAAGCCATCAAAACAATCGCACAGCACCAAAGCCAGTTTGTTCGCCAGTCATTCGAAGACATGAACAGCATGATGCGTGATGTTGTGGGTAACCCCCAGGATCAATTGAAAAATCAATTGAGCAAAATGAAAGAATCGGTCAGTCGCGCAATTGACCATGCAACAAACATGTCAAATCTTGTCGCCAAATCAAATGGTGAGCTTTATAATGCCGTTCAAAGTCATGTCAGTGAAAGCGTAGAGGGAATCAAAGAGGCAGCCTCTAAGTTCACAACAAAGGCTTAGTATTTTCAGTATAAACGATTTTCGTTTGACCAATACCACCTGCTTACTTGAGAAAGTTCTTTCGTGAGCGGGTTTTTTTATGCATAATTCTCGCATTGGATGAATTTGCTAATTTACTTAATCCGAGTTCGCCGTAAGAGCGGCTGGAAAATGCTTGAATTATCTAGGGTGCTTCTGGATTGCTTCGTCGCTTACGCTCCTCGCAACGACGTCTTTGCGCGGAGGGTAAAACCCGACAAAGCAATCCAGACCTTAAAATACCAGCCCTGATAAGGTTTTTTGGATTTTCTTATGTTGAGCCCGGGTTACATATTTTTTATAGGATTACTTGCGTGCTAAAATGCCTGGTCACAGTTTTATTATTTTCTTTTTTTGATTTTTTACCGGCATGTTCTGCATCCGAAGATGGGGCTGAGTTAGCGTGTAGATTAAATCTGCTTTCCCTGGTATCTGTGGGGGATTGTAGTTCATCGTCCTGTAGCCAAGAATTAGCGCCGGCAGGATTTGGATCCAGCCCCCTTGTCGGTCCACGGGGCGATGTGAAATCAGTTTCGAGTGAAAATAGCCGTAACGAATCAACCGGCAACACTAGTGTCTTTTCATTTATCACGCAAATAATTACCACCGCCGAATCTACACCAAGTGTGATCGATATGGATTCAGGTGGCAATGACAGTCTGTATCCTTTTAGTCTGCGTTCTTTGGAATTATCACAGGGTATGCTAGATTCAGCAGCCTTCGGTTGTGACTTTTTCAGGCACAGAACAAATCGGTCAATGTTTGGTGATGCTGCGGGGCGTCGCCAAGAATTGCCATCATATGGACCAATATATTCGTCAATTTCGGCAAGACGTGCTCGGAATTTGTCCCCAGATGATGGGCGGCATAATCTTGGTCGAATACATAGTAACGCTAAGCAAGGGCCGATGATAGTGGAGATTACTCCAGGTCATCGTTGTCCTTCCGATATGGTTCCGCCCTCGCTTCGGGGTGAAGATTGTAGGATAATACTGAATGGCGATTCCTCTGATGATGATTTACCTCAACCCCCTAGATAGCAAAGCCCTGGTGCATAAATGTCTAACTTCCCAAAAATCCTTCAGGTCCTGCCGGCTTTAAAAAGTGGGGGGGTGGAATGTGCAACCCTTGATTGATACTTGTGTGGCGTCATCTGGCGGCGCACTGGTACCTTTGTTAGAAAAGCTTGGGGGGATTCATATCACCATGCCGTTGGATCAAAAAAATCCACTGGCGCTGCTTCGGAACAAGGCATTAATCACGCAGGCGGCCAAGGATCACAAGATTGATTTAATTCATGCGCGATCACGGGCCCCCGGTTGGAGCGCCCTTTGGGCCGCCAGGACCCTTGGGATTCCGCTTATTACGACCTATCATGGCGTTTACAACAGCACGGGTCGCATCAAGCGATTTTATAATTCGATTATGGCGCGCGGTGACCACGTCATTGCAATTTCCCACTATATTGCACGCCATATTGAAAAGGAGCATGGGCACCTAAAACCAAAGATCTCCATCATCCCAGAGGGGATCGATACGGATTCATTCGATCCGTTGTTGGTGTCGGCCGGTCAAATTAACCAGCTCAAATCTGATTGGGAAATCCCAAAAGAAAATTTCGTTATTCTGCTGCCCGGGCGATTAACCCGCTGGAAAGGACAAGAAATTTTGTTGAAAGCCCTTGAATTTA
>JAPLOP010000011.1 GCA_026400645.1 Alphaproteobacteria bacterium
GAAACGTTTAAAAAATTCTCAGAAGCTATTTTTAATTTTATGTCAAATACGATACCAAGTATAGTCGACATGTTGGTTGATCGAATTACTGACAATTTTCAGATCATCATCCCTGGAAAATGATCTGGAAGGGGTATATACAAGGGCCTGATGTACCTTTAAATCCAGGACAGCCTGTGGAAGAAATTTTGTATTGATAAGCATTTCCATGTTCTAAAAAATAACCAATTAAAATAACCCCGTAAAATCCAACAAAACCAAAGAAAAGAACCGCTTCTTTTCTTGATCAAGCTATGATTTTAGGATATTGTTTCCCTAAGGCTTCCCCATTGGATGCAAAAATAAAATGTTTAGAACGGCATCAACCTATCTCGAACAAAACTGGATTATTGGTAAAGACAGAAAACCGCTTGTTGTAAGGGGTGCGCGGCAAGTTGGAAAGACATGGCTAGTCAGAGAGCTTTCAAAAAATACCGAAAAAAAATTGATTGAAATTAATTTCGAGCGGGATCCCGAAATCAGATCGCTTTTTGACGACAATAACCCAAAAAGCATTCTGCAGAACTTGGAGGTATATCTTGGGACAAAAATAACTCCTGCTTCCAGTTTGCTTTTTTTAGACGAAATCCAAGAAGCCCCAGAGATATTGGCTAAGCTTCGATGGTTTTATGAGGAAACCCCAGAGCTTTCTGTTGTTGCGGCAGGATCATTGCTTGAATTTACCCTTCAGTCACATAGTGGAAGCATGCCCGTGGGACGAATTACGTATCTCCATCTTGAGCCCCTCTCTTTTGAGGAATTTTTATGCGCTCAAGGCTTGGAAACGCTGCTGGATTATATCCGTAAAATAACACTCCCGTTTGCAATTCCTATTGCGATCCATCAAAGCCTGCAGAATCACTTTAGACGATATCTCCAGATAGGGGGAATGCCTGCGGCAGTATCGCGGTGGATTGACGATCAATCAATAGAATCCATTATGATTCTGCAGCAAGATCTGCTGTCAACATATCGTGATGATTTTTTTAAATATAAAGGTCGAATCGATGTTCAAAGACTTGATACCCTGTTAAAAGCGATTCCCTCACAGTTGGGCGAAAAATTTGTCTGTTCAAAGGCAGATCCATCCATACAGTCATCAGCTGCAAAACAAATTTTATCCCTGTTTAACAAGGCACGACTTTGTCACGTTGTTCAAAATTCTTCTGGCAATGGCGTTCCTTTAGCGGCGGAGGTCAAAGACAAAGCCTTTAAGCAGATTTTCCTTGATACAGGGCTTGCGAATCGTTTTTTAGGGACTAACTTCTCTTTCTCTAAAACAACGATCGAGGGCGGAATTTCAGAGCAAGTCGTTGGTCAGATGCTGCGGTGTCTGTTTCCATTCTATCAAGAGCCAGCGTTGTATTACTGGCGGCGCGAGGAAAAAGGATCAAGCGCTGAAATCGATTATTTACTGGAACATAAAGACCACATCATCCCGATTGAAGTTAAATCAGGAAGCACCGGAAGCCTAAAGTCACTCCATTTTTTTATGAACCTAAAACATCTCTCGCTTGCTGTGCGCATCAATAATGATCTTCCAAGCGTTACACCTGTTGCTGTAAAAAACACAGATAAAGCAGAAACTTCTTACACGCTTTTATCGATTCCTTTCTATTTAACGGGTCAAATTCACAGGCTTTTAAATGATTTGGGATGATTGGATTTGTCTTTTTCATTCATCCTGGGTGTGGTTGGCAGTGATGCCATATAAAATCTTTCCCTGCTTTCTGTTGAAAAATGGTACCATCAGCATGTGAAATGGTGTATTTTCACT
This sequence comes from Alphaproteobacteria bacterium, assembly GCA_026400645.1. Classification (NCBI taxonomy): domain Bacteria; kingdom Pseudomonadati; phylum Pseudomonadota; class Alphaproteobacteria; species Alphaproteobacteria bacterium. The sequence goes on from JAPLOP010000011.1 coordinate 1,817, forward strand.
GTGTTTATAAAAAGGGGAACATCTTGAATAGTACGACACGAAATTTATTGATATGGGCCGTTATATCGGCGATTCTTTTTGTTATCTTTCAGGTTTTTCCTGGTTCATCATCCTCGCAATCGGGGATGCAGTCTATGCCGTATTCCCAGTTTATGGGGGATGTACAGGACAACAAGATAGAGGAGGTCACAATCAGTGGCCCCAATATTCTGGGGAAAACGCGGGAAGGCAAAGCATTTTTAACCTACGCGCCTGAGAACCCCTTGGCTGTGCAAAAAATGCTGGAAAAGGGCGTGATTGTTCGCGCCGTTCCCGAGGTACATGAAATTTCCCTGCTTCACCTTATTCTGCCGTGGTTACCAATTTTGTTGATTGCCGGTCTGACATTTTATTCCTTTAGACAAATGCAATCCGGCGGTAACAAGGCGATGGGCTTTGGTCGGTCGCGGGCCCGGTTGCTGGGCGAAAAAACAACGAAAGTTACGTTTGATGATGTCGCCGGCATTGACGAGGCCAAGCAAGAGCTTCAAGAAATTGTTGATTTTCTGAAAGATCCCCAAAAATTCCAACGTCTGGGTGGGCGAATTCCAAAGGGTGTGCTGTTGGTTGGCCCTCCCGGTACGGGTAAAACGTTGCTGGCGCGTGCGATCGCTGGCGAGGCTGAGGTTCCGTTCTTTAGTATATCAGGGTCTGATTTCGTTGAAATGTTTGTTGGTGTTGGGGCCAGTCGTGTCCGCGATATGTTCGAACAAGCTAAGAAAAGCGCCCCTTGTATTGTGTTCATTGATGAAATTGATGCGGTTGGTCGACACCGTGGCGCCGGTATGGGCGGCGGGAACGACGAACGTGAACAAACACTGAATCAGCTTTTGGTTGAAATGGATGGGTTCGAGGAAAATCAAAGCGTCATTTTGGTTGCTGCAACCAACCGCCCGGACATTTTGGACCCTGCATTATTGCGTCCAGGTCGTTTTGATCGCCAGGTTGTTGTTCCCAATCCCGATGTTTTGGGACGTGAAAAAATCCTTAAAGTCCACATGAAAAAAGTTCCCTTGGCGCCCAACATTGACACGAAAGTGATTGCACGTGGTACCCCGGGGTTCTCGGGCGCGGATTTAGCAAACCTTGTGAATGAGGCTGCGCTGATGGCGGCCCGTCGTGGGAAATTGGCTGTCGGTATGCCCGAATTTGAACAAGCCAAAGACAAAGTTATGATGGGTGCTGAACGGCGGTCAATGGTGATGACGGACGAGGAAAAACGCCTGACCGCCTATCATGAATCAGGGCATGCAATTATTGCGTACTATACGCCTGATTCGGATCCGATTCACAAAGCGACAATCATTCCTCGCGGACGTGCGTTGGGTATGGTCATGCGGCTGCCAGAGGGTGATCGTATTTCTATGTCGAGGATTAAATTGGTGGCCGATCTGATTGTGGCCATGGGTGGACGTATCGCCGAAGAAATGGTTTTCGGCACGGACAAGGTTACAACCGGTGCATCGTCAGACATTAAGATGGCCACCAGTATTGCCCGACGGATGGTTACCGAATGGGGGATGAGCGAACGATTGGGTTTCGAAAATTTCGGCAGTCAACAGGATGATGGGTTTTCAGGACATTCCTTTGGGCAGCAGAAAACCCTATCGGAATCAACCGCCCAGTTGGTTGACGAGGAGGTTCGATCCCTGTTAGCAAAATGTTACGAACAGGCTGAATCCCTGTTGAAAGCGAAATCAAAGGATCTTCACACGTTAGCGAATGCTATGTTGGAACGCGAAACGCTTAGTGGGGATGAAATCAAGATTCTGCTAGAGGGTGGAGTGTTGCCAGAAATCACCCCATCTGAATCCGGTGGTGGTCGTCCAGTGAGCGTACCAACAGCGGGCGCGTCCGCTGCTCCGTCTCCTGCTCCCGCTGCGGCTGAATAACGATGAAAAAATTATTTGGAACAGATGGCGTTCGGGGAACCGCAAATTCTTGGCCCATGACGCCGGATGTGGTTTTAAAGCTGGCTATTGCTGCGGGGCATTATTTTTTGAATAATCTTCCAAAGCCCTATGTTCATGGCGACCATCGATTTACGGTTGTTATTGGCAAAGATACTCGTTTGTCTGGATATATGGTCGAATCGGCTTTGGTATCTGGATTTGTTGCCATGGGTATTGATGTGATCCTTTTGGGGCCGCTTCCAACGCCAGCGGTTGCGATGCTAACACGGTCATTGCGGGCGAATTTGGGTGTTATGATTTCTGCATCCCATAACCCCTATCAGGACAACGGGATTAAATTTTTTACATCCGATGGATCCAAGCTATCAGATGACGAGGAGCAAGCCATCGAGGCGTTGACTTTCGAAGATGTCCCCCTGGCCCCTGTATCACAGCTGGGCAAGGCAAAGCGATTGGATGATGCGGCTGGGCGATACATCGAATTCGCCAAGGCGACCTTCCCCCGTGGACAAAGGCTGGATGGGTTAAAGATTGTTGTGGATTGTGCGCATGGTGCCGCATACAAGGTTGCCCCGCGCGTTCTTTGGGAATTGGGTGCAGACGTCGTGGCGTTGGCGGTTGATCCCAATGGGTCGAACATCAACGACGGATGTGGTGTGATGGACCTTGCTGCCCTTCAAAAGCAAGTCCTTGAAACCGAATCAAACGTGGGGATTGCTCTGGATGGCGACGCGGATCGACTGATCATGATCGACGAAAAAGGGCGTATCCTGGATGGAGATCAGCTTATGGCACTGATAGCATCTGTTTGGTATGAACGGGGAATGCTCAAGGGTGATGGGGTTGTTGGAACGGTTATGTCAAACTTGGGGTTCGAACGGTATTTAGAAACCAAGGGGCTGACACTTTATCGCGCATCTGTTGGGGATCGATCCGTATTGGAAACGATGAAAGAAAAAGGATGCAATGTTGGTGGTGAACAATCCGGCCATATTGTATTGAATGATTATGCAACGACTGGCGATGGTTTGATTGCTGCATTGCAGGTGCTAAGCCTGATGCAACAGGAAAAACGAAAAGCCAGCGAATTGGGCCATACGTTTGCCCCTGTGCCGCAGATCCTAAGGAACGTTCGAACCGCGCATCCTGTTGATCTGGCTCATCCCGTTATACAACAAGCCATTCGAAAAGCAGAGGATCATCTGTTACCGCACGGGCATTTGCTTGTCAGGCGTTCAGGGACAGAGCCTGTAATCCGGCTGATGGCCCAGGGTGATGATGAATTGTTGCTGGCCCGCGTGCTTCATGACTTAACAGGTGTGATTCAGTCTGTGTCGTCAGAAGTTGTGTGAAGTGATCTGCCTCTGTTTTTTTGAAAATGGTATAACTTCCCGCCAAAACCAATAATTTTAAGCCTTGTGCCAAAATACCGAAAAAAGATTATGCCAAAAGTTGCAAACATCTGTTGCGATTCGTTCGTGGACCATGGGCTTGTTTGTTTCAGCGGAGGAATCGCGCAAAAAATTTACAAGGGCTACGTCTATAATTTCATCAAAATATTTCTGTGAAATGGCATGCCCCATCCCATACACAATAATCCTTTTTGCATTAGGAATAGCATGGGCCAGCGCACGAGCATGTTTAACCGGAATAATGGGATCACGCGACCCATGAATAATTAAAACTGGGCACCTTATTTTTTCACTATGAATATGAATCGGGCCTTTTGCAACAGCGTGAGCAGAGTTGGAAATTCCATAGGGTTGCCCTTGAAAATTTTCGTGCTTACGAATTATATCCAATTCATCTTTCCATTCTTGTGGATCAAATGGCGCGTTTCCTCCATTACAAATCTTTGCCAATTCCACATACTGATGAACCAAGAAATCATCATCTGTTAAAACCAGAGAGTCATCAGGGTGAGATAAAGCGGTTTTTAGGGTTCTTACGACATCACTCTTGGGACCCGGAAGCTTCATCCATCCTGTGCTAATTCCAAACGCCGCTAAAATCTGAGGCCTAAAATTAAGAGTGGAGGAAAAAAGGGTCAGCGTTTTGACACGTTCAGGAAAATGAATTGCCACCATTTGAGAAACAAAACCACCCATTGAAATACCAATAACGTGGGCTTTTTTAACCCTGTATGAATCAAGGATACAAACAACATCCGCCGCTAAGTCAATAAGGCGATAGGGATGGTGATTGTAATCAACATAGCTGGATAAGCCTGAATCCCGTTGATCATATCTGATTACATGGTATCCATTTTTCACTAAGAATTCGCAAAAAGAAAGACTCCAGGTTACACCCGTCCCACCGATCCCACGCATCAATAAAACAGTTGGATCGGATGCATCCCCAAAATCTTCTGTCCAAAGGGAAATCTCCCCATTTTGCACAAATTTTTCTGCCATTTGTTTTTTCGTAACATCTCAACGAACACTCCCGTCATCCCGTGGCTTGACCACGGGAACCATGTATTCCATTGTGGATCCCGCGATCAAGTCGCGGGAGGAAGGGAGATCATTTTTTATGATCAAATAAACAACTGAACTATCATAGAGAATATAGGTTTGTTGAACTACTTCTAATGTTTCGTTACTGAATCTTCTGCGCCCTCGTTATTTTCTGCGAGTTGTTGTTGATACATGTACGCAAAATTAACTGGAGCCAACATAAACGGTGGGAAACCGCCGTCACGAATAACGTCGCTGGCAATATTCCGAACAAACGGGAACAGTAATGTTGGTGTGTGAACCATCAGGATTGGGTCTTCCATCTCCTCTGGGATTCCTTCTAGGGCCACGACGCCCGCATAGCTTAATTCCAACAAAAACATTTGATCGTCTTCGTTTTTCGCATCAATCGTAAGGTCAAGAGTCACCTCAAACAGTTTGTTTTGAATGGGATTTACGCCAACCTGGATGTCTACGGTGATTTGTGGTTGTTCGTCTGTTTCTTCTGTGGGTCGATTAAGGGGGGTTGGATTCTCAAATGACAAATCCTTTACATATTGTGCCATTATTTGAAAGGGGACTGTACCTTCATTGTTTTCGTTTGCCATCGGGATGCTCCTGTTTGATTTAAACTTGCTTATTTAAGATCCATCTAATCTAGCAATTAACGGGCAATGCGTCCACACTATTACCAATTACTTCAGCCCAAATCCACCCAATAACCCACCAAGCTGTTTTGTGACAAGGCCTATTGCTGCATTTTGGGCGCCAGCCAGGGCTGTTCCGGCTTTGGCCTGAACGGTTTTCTGCAGGCCATCTTTTGTTTTAGCAAGGCTGTCTTTGGTATTGTCGAGGACATTTTTCTTTTCCTCTGCTTTTGCTGTCTGTTCTTGTTTGTTGATCCAGGGATAGACAAGCTCCTCTGATTCTTTTTCCTTGATTTTCATCCAGGCATCAGACGGCTGACCTGGGGTAAGCTGTAATGACGGCACTGCTTCCAGCAAACTCTGGAACCTTTCTGCGCTTAAAGAATGACGCGCCTCCCCATAGATGGCCTGAAGAATAATGGGCAAAAGAGGCTCCTCCCTTTCATGCTTTTGAAGGGCACCCAAATAGGAATCAATTTTCTGAAAAAGGCCCAAATTCTTGTCTGCTGGTAATTGTCTTTTGAAATTGATCAAAGTCTCGCGGTCTTTGCGCAAACAATCTGGGCGGGATTGGATTTCTGCATGATTGGATTCAATTTTTTGAATAAGCAATATAATTAGATCATCTTGTTTGAATTCGATCAATTTTTTTTCGGCAGCAGATTTTCGCGCATAATCCTCCAGGCTTGTTGGGATAATGCGCCGTCCACCCTCGCTAAATTGTTTTTTCCCCTCGTTCGATAAGGCTTTGTACAGAAAAGCCCCAGTCTCAAAGGGAATGGCATTGATATCGTTTTTAACCTTCGAGAGGACATGATTCAATTTTCCCGCCAATGTCTGCATGGTTAATCTTAGCTGCGGAATGGTATCGCTTTTTTCCCTCAATTTTAGGTTTATTTGATCAATGATGCTGGAAAGTTCCTCTAGTTTACCGTTGCGTGCTTGTGTTTCGGTAATTTTTGACGCTTCTTGGGTAAGGGTTAAGAAAGCATCCGCCCCTAGATCTTCGGGTTTTTCAACGGGCGCTGGCTGTTCATAATAGCGTTCTGGATATTGACTTTGAATGGAATCAGGTCTTTCGTATCGTCCCCCATCCGAATATCCGAATACGCTGTTACAGAAAAAGACAGACAAAAGGCCGAAACAAACGGGAAGGCATTTTTTATAAAGCATTTGATATAGTATCCGAAAACAGTACTGTTACTTTTTAATATGGGTCAGAATCATTAAAAGTTGGTTAAGACGCACAAGAATTGTTATATAAAGACATACCAGACCGATAAAAAGTTGATCCCCTTTAATGATGAATGCCCCAACAGCCCCGACACAGAATTTTTTGACCCCGGTTCAGCAATCCCCGCTTCCCGCTACGCAGGCCGTTCTTAATGATCCGCTGCCCTATAACCTGGAGGCGGAGCAAGCGTTGCTGGGGGCATTGTTGCTTAATAACGCGGTCCTGGAACATGTCAGCGATTTCCTGCGGACTGAACACTTTGCCAACCCCATTCATAGCCGTATTTATGACGCGATTTTGCGCCTGGTGGACAAGGGGCATATTGCTGATCCAATCACCTTGAAAGATTTTTTGATCAAGGATGATTTTTTGGAACCGGTTGGCGGGGTTAAATACCTGATCGATTTGGCGAATGGGGTTGTGTCTGTCATCAGTGTTGCGGATTATGGACGGCTGATTCATGATCTTTATCTGCGTCGTCAGCTGATTCAAATTGGCCAGGAAATTGTCCAGGATGCGAAAAAACACGAAATTGATCAATCGGCCACCAGCCACATAGAGGAAGCCGAAAAGAAGCTCTATGACCTTGCCACAAAAGGGCAAGCAACATCAGGGCCAATTTCATTCCGCGAGGCCTTGACCCAGGCGATTACGACCGCGGAGATTGCCTATAAGCGCGACAGTCGCATCGTTGGTGTGACAACCGGGTTTATCGACCTTGATAAATGGCTTGGGGGATTGCATCCGTCCGATCTGTTGATTTTGGCGGGTCGACCATCGATGGGGAAAACGGCGCTGGCGACAAACCTGGCGTTTAATGCGGCCAAATATTATGCAGAGCACGGTGTTGATGGGGCTAATGTGGCATTTTTTTCCCTGGAAATGTCAGCGGAACAATTGGCTACTCGTATTTTATCCAGCGAATCCGGCATTTCATCGGATAAAATTCGCCGGGGGGAAATTCGGGCTGATGATTTCCCCAAATTTGTGGAGGTTAGCCGGCAAATTAATTCGATCGGCTTGTTTATTGATGACACGCCGGCGTTAACCATCACAAGCTTGCGTAATCGTGCGCGACGTCTGAAACGGCAGCATAATATTGGGTTGATCGTGATTGATTATTTGCAATTGCTAGAGGCCGGCGGAAACAGGCGCGGCGGGGACAGTAATCGCGTTCAGGAAATCTCTGAAATCACCAGGGCATTAAAAGGATTGGCAAAGGAGCTGAGCGTCCCCGTGTTAGCATTATCCCAATTATCGCGTGCGGTTGAGCAACGTGATGATAAACGTCCCCAGCTGTCCGACCTTAGGGAATCAGGATCGATCGAACAAGACGCCGACGTTGTCATGTTTGTGTTTCGTGAGGAATATTACGAATCCCGAAAAGAACCCCCCGAAGGTACGGAGAAATATCAGGAATGGCAAAAACGAATGTCATCTATATACAACCAAGCAGAAGTCATTATTTCAAAACAACGTCATGGCCCTGTTGGGACAATAAAGCTGTTCTTTGATGGTAAGCTAACACGCTTTGGAAATCTGAGTGATTCAGGGTGTTTGCCGCCATTGTAAATGTTCTTGATTTAAAATAATCTGTACAAAAATTAACCTCTGTATTTATGGAAACCCCCATGTCTCTACCCTCCACGCTCGATTTCTCTGCGGCAACAATTCTGTGTATTGGCGATGTTATGTTGGATCGCTTTGTTTATGGCGGGGTTGATCGGATTTCACCAGAATCGCCGGTGCCCATTTTGCGAACATCCCGGGATTTTACGGTTGTGGGTGGCGCTGGTAACGTTGTGCGAAACATAGCCTCCCTTGGGGGGAATGTTATATTCATAAGTGTTATCGGTGATGACAGCCCTGGCCAAACAACGCGGGATCACCTGGATGCCATTTCAAACTGTCGAACGGTTTTGATTGCGGAAAAAAACAGGAAAACGACCCGAAAGACGCGATTTATTGCCCAGGGGCAGCAGCTTTTGCGTGTCGATGACGAAGTTATTTTACCCTGTGCTGCCGCGACAGAGGATGAAATCCTGCGCCAAGTTCGCGCATTTTTGCCCGAATGCCAGGTGCTTGTTTTGTCGGATTACAACAAGGGGATTTTTAAATCTGATTTGTGCAAAAAAATTATCGACCTGGTGCGCGATCTGACTGGTGAAACATTTCCGATTATCGTGGATCCAAAGGGCCGCAATTACGAACCTTACAAAGGGGCGACGTTGATTACGCCAAATCAAAAAGAATTGACAGAAATAGCCGGACAATCCCTGACATCACAAGCGATGGTTGTCGACGCTGCCAACACTATTCGTCAACAATTTGGGTTTGAATCAGTTTTGGTCACACAAGGGGCCCAGGGGATAACCTTGGTTCAGGGCGCGGATCATGCCCAACAAGCACCCGCCCAGGTCAGGGAAGTCTTTGATGTGTCAGGGGCCGGGGATACCGTTGTGGCAGCCCTTGCTGTTGGTTTGGCGGAAAATTTATCCCTGTGGGAAGCCTGTCGTTTGGCCAATACGGCCGCTGGAATTGCCGTTGGAAAGGTTGGGACATCGACGGTTTCCATCGATGAATTGCAGGCAAGCATCGGGCATCACCATGATTCGCTTCACGGTGCCCAAAAGGTTCTGACGGTGACGAATGCAGTGGATCGGCTAAAAGATTGGCGTCGTCAGGGATTGAAAGTTGGATTTACCAATGGATGTTTTGATTTGTTGCATTTGGGGCATTTGTCCCTGTTACAACAATGTGCGGCTGCATGTGATAAACTTATCATTGGATTGAACAGCGATGCATCCGTTAAACGTTTAAAGGGGGACAGTCGCCCCGTTCAATCAGAGGAAACGCGTGCGCACGTTCTGGCCGCCCTGGGCATGGTGGATGCTGTTGTCATTTTTGAGGAGGACACCCCGTTCGATCTTATTTGTGCATTGTTGCCCGATGTGTTGGTCAAAGGGGCGGATTACACAATCGACCGCGTTGTTGGGGCCGATATCGTGCAACGCCATGGTGGGGAAGTTTTGTTGGCAGAGCTAAAGGCCGGACACAGCACCACAAGTACGATTGAACGATTGGGGAGTTGAGTATAATATATCCCACGCACACGAAAAACTCACACGAAAAAACTAGCCAAATCCCATAAACAAAGGTATAAGTGTTATTGAACAGTTCCATACTGGACGTTTGGCTGGATCGTTATTGTCTAGCCATCCGATGTTTCCTTTGGGAAATCATGAGCGTCCAGGCGGTTTTAATCGGAAAATTTTAGGAGTTTTTTTTATATGTCTATGCCTTCATTTACAATGCGTCAGCTTTTAGAAGCTGGTTTGCACTATGGTCACGTTACTCGTCGTTGGAATCCAAAAATGTCCCCTTATATTTTTGGCGTTAGAAATGGGATTCATATCATCGATTTGGAACAAACAGTTCCGATGCTACAACGGTCAATGCAAGTTGTTCGTGATACAGTGGCCCGTGGCGGTCGCGTGTTGTTCGTTGGAACAAAATCCCAAGCATCCGAAAAGATCAAGGATTCTGCAAAGCGTTGCGGTCAATATTACATCAACCATCGTTGGTTGGGTGGTCTGTTGACAAACTGGAAAACCGTGAATCAATCCATCAAACGATTGAAAGAAATGGAAGAGATTCTGGGAAGACCAGAAGGGTTGACAAAAAAAGAAACTCTTAAGATACAGCGCGATTATGACAAGCTCGAGCTTGCTATTGGTGGTATTAGTGACATGGGGGGGTTGCCTGACATTTTGTTTGTGATTGACACCAACAAAGAAGAAATCGCCGTCCAAGAGGCCAACAAGCTTGGTATACCCGTTATTGCTGTAATCGATAGCAACTCTAATCCAGACGGAATTGCTTATGCGATCCCGGGGAATGATGACGCGATTCGTGCAATCAATTTGTATTGCGATTTAATCGCAGGCGCTATCCTTGATGGATTGCAAGCAGAAATGGTTTCTGCCGGTATTGACATTGGGGAAGCTGCCGATCTTTCGGATGATGACTTGATCGAAGAAACTGCTATAAGCGCATAATATAATTTCGAGGGAATAAGAGGAAATAAAATGGCTGAAATAACAGCATTACTTGTTAAAACACTGCGTGAGAAAACCGGCGCCGGAATGATGGATTGCAAAAAGGCGTTGAATGAAGTCGATGGTGATCTAGAGGCTGCCGTTGATTGGTTGCGTAAAAAAGGATTAGCCGCCGCCGCCAAAAAAGCGGGGCGCATTGCAGCCGAGGGACTTGTCGGAATTGCTGGCGGAGGCCGGGTTGGTGCCGTCGTGGAGGTTAACGCTGAAACAGACTTCGTTGCCAGAAATCCACAATTCCAAGGCTTTGTCAGCCAAGTTGCGACAATCGTACTACAAAAGGATTGCACAGTAGAAGAATTGGCCGAGGCCGCCTTTCAGGGTGAATCAGCCACGGTTGCCGATGAAATGACGCGCCTGGTTGCGGTCATTGGGGAAAATATGAACCTTCGTCGGTTGACAAGGTTGGAAGTTAAAGACGGCATTGTGGCAACGTATATTCATAATGCAACAGCGCCTGGCCTTGGTCGTATTGGTGTTTTGGTTGCATTGGAATCATCTGCCCCAGACACAGCGAAATTGCAAGATCTTGGGAAAAAGCTGGCCATGCATGTGGCTGCTGCTGCCCCCCAGGCTTTGGCTATTGCTGATGTGGATGCGTCTCTGTTGGAACGCGAGCGAAATATTCTGATTGACCAAGCTCGGGCTTCGGGTCGTCCAGAAGAAGTCATTCAAAAAATGGTCGAGGGTCGCGTTCGCAAATATTACGAAGAAGTCGTTTTATTGGAACAGGTTTATGTGATCGATGGTAAAACAAAGATTTCACAGATTGTTGAGCAAGCCGCCCAAGAGCTTGGTCACCCTGTAAAATTAACAGGATTTGTCCGCTATGCGTTGGGCGAAGGAATTGAAAAGGCACAATCTGACTTTGCTGCCGAGGTTCAAGCCCAAGCCGGTATTGCTGGATAATCCAAGGAAAGTTGCGGCCGGATATGTATAAACGTGTTTTGTTAAAGATATCCGGCGAAGCCCTTGCCAGCGCGGAACAATCGGCGGAACAATCTTTTGGGATTGATCCAAGGATGGTGGAAAAAATCGCCCAAGACATCAAGCGCGTCCATGATGGTGGCACAGAAGTCGTCATTGTCGTGGGTGGGGGAAACATCTACCGGGGCCTTGATGGGGCGGCCCGTCATGCTATGGATCGCACGACATCCGACCAGATGGGGATGCTGGCGACGGTTATTAATGGATTGGCTTTGCGAAGCGCCATTGAATCCATCGGTATCCACTGTCGCGTGATGTCGGCTATTTCGATGCCAACAATTGGCGAACCCTACAGCCAAAGACGTGCTAGTCGCCACATGGAAAAGGGGCGGGTCGTTATTTGTGTTGCCGGCACGGGAAATCCATTTTTTACAACTGATACAGCCGCTGCATTGCGTGCATCAGAACTTTCTTGTGATTTGTTGCTAAAGGCGACAAAGGTTTCGGGTGTTTACACAAAAGATCCAAAGCTTTCAAATGATGCGGAATTTTTGCCGATCATAAGTTACGACGATGTTTTGCGTTTGCAGCTAAAAATCATGGATGAAACTGCTTTTACATTAATTAAAGATAATAAAATTCCGATTGCCGTGTTTTCCATTTATGAACCAAACGGTTTTTATAATACAATTCATGGGACCGGAACGTTCACGTTGATTCGATAGATTAAAAAATATAACGAGGATGACAATAATGTCTAATGCGAAAATTGATGACCGATTAAAAGATTTCGACAGGCGCATGGATTCAGCCGTCGACGTGCTGCTTCGGGAATATGTTGGAATTCGGGCTGGCAGAGCATCGGTTAACCTGCTCGATCCCATCAAGGTTGATGCTTACGGAAGTTTATCCCCACTTAGCCAGGTTGGTACAGTCAGCGCGCCAGAACCAAGGTTGCTATCTGTTCAGGTTTGGGACAAGGCCCTGGTGAAGGCCGTAGAAAAAGCCATTCGTGAATCTGGTTTGGGATTGAATCCTGCCGTTGATGGTCAATCAATTCGGGTTCCGCTTCCCATATTGACCGAACAAAGGCGCCAAGAATTGGCTAAAATAGCCGGTAAATATGCCGAGGATGCCAAAATTAGCGTTCGAAATGTTCGGCGTGATGGGATGGAGCTTCTCAAAAAGCTGGAAAAAGACAAAGAGATTTGCGAGGACACTCACAAGCGCCTGTCCGATGAAATGCAGACCTTGACCGATGGACATATCAAAAAAATCGATGAACACCTGGTGACCAAGCAAAAAGATATTATGCACGTTTAGTTTTTTCTATGTATCCATTGCCTATCGTTCCCAATGCATTACTGTCAATCCCCGCGAAGGTGGGGATCCATAAGAACACATTAAATTCGGGGGGTTTTCATGGAACCAAGAATAAACATTGTTACACTTGGCACACATAATCTGGAGCGGGCTACAGCTTTTTACGAACGTGGTCTTGGTCTTCCAAAGCTGGCCTTTCAAGGGAATGTTTCATTTTTTGCGTTGAATGGAACCTGGCTTGCGCTTTACCCATGGGAATTGTTAGCTGGTGATGCCACGGTCGCCGGCAATGGATCGGGCTTTAGGGGGGCGACGCTTGCTCATGTTGTAGAGAGCAAGGAGCAGGTTATGTTGGTTTTAAAACAAGCAGAGGATGCCGGCGCTAAAATCATAAAGCCTGCCCAGGAAACTGATTGGGGTGGTTTTTCCGGATATTTTTCAGACCTGGACGATCATCTTTGGGAGGTTGCTTTCAACCCGTTCTTTTGGCCAGGTCCACGCCCCATGGACCGGACAGAAACAAGCCAGCCCTAAAAATTTCTCAGATCAAAACAGCAGATTAACGTTTTTTTAATACTTTTATGATTATCCTTAATTTGATTAACAGTAAATCAAATTATCAGGAGACTATCTATGAAGAAAGTTATTTTTTGTTTGGGATTGGGAATTTCCATGGTCGCATTCGGTGGAAACGGTATGACAGAAACGACAAAAAAGGAAAAAACCGTCATAACGCCTTGTATGCAGGAAGGTTTGGATGAGCTATATAAAGAATGTAAGGCCGCAGCCAAGGATCCAAACGACAGCGCAACAAATAGTAAGTGCGATGATCTTAAGGCTGGAAACATCGAAGACGCCAATAAGATTGTCGCAGACAAATGCCCTCGTCCAAAGAAAAAAGCGGAAAATACAAAAAAAGACGACGAATAAAGTCTTTGTTAACAATCCCCGTGAAAGCGGGGATCTGTTTATCTGTTATTTATGCTTAACATACAAGGAGAGTCTTTATGAAGAAAGCTATTTTTTGTTTGGGCTTGGGAGTTTCCATGGTCGCTTTTGGTGAAATGACGCCAAGCATGGCACAAACACAAGACATGTCAACACCTCCAAACAGTCGTGAAAATTCAATCAGCGAAAGCTCAATGCAGGACCGGAGTTATTCGAGAAGCTCAAGAAGTTCGGAAAGTGCACTGAGTTCCTTTAGTGCGAAGGAAACAGAAGAAGCTAAGCTCGATATGTGCACACAAGTTAATCTTGAATCGCTTGTGAATAATTGCATACGCAAAGAAATGCAAAATGAAAAAGGCGTCAAGGGGGTGGATGTAAGTGAATTTGCTACGGAACGAAGAACCGAAATGCGTTGCAAAAATTATTATGCCGCCGGAAAAGAAGGAAGGCTTGAGCTGGACAAAAATGTGGCGCGTTGCATGAAGAAAGCAAACAGAATGTAGTGAGCATTGGCAGTCTTATGCCAGCGCGTTGGATAGATACGTTGGGGCTGCGCCATAGGTTTTTATGAGCGTAGTAACTTTTTCTTGAAAAAGAGCCTCGTCATTTCGGTAGGGAAGCAAATCCCCGCCGTGAATACCACTTAATACAAATAGGGAATCAATCCCATATGCGTCCGCCCCGGTGATGTCTGTGGCCAGGGAATCCCCAATCATAAGGATTCTGCCCGGCTGAACGGTCAATCCAGCGTCTTGGTTGGCCATTTCATGCAGGGTTTTATAAACCGTGGTACTGGGCTTTCCGTGGGACCGAACACGTCCCCCCATTTCCTGATATCGGGCGGCGATGGCACCGGAACAAATGGCTACTTCATCACCAATCATGACGCGTTTGTCAGCATTGGCACAGACCAATGGCATCTGGCGTTGATGGGCGACTTGTAAAATCGGTTCGTAATCAGCAAGGGTGTCATCCCACTGATCGGTTCCTGTGACAAGCATAAAATCGGCCTGGTCAATATTGGAAACGGCATCATAATCCAGCGTTTCAAATAAATTGCGATCCCTTTCAGGACCAATATGGATAAGCTTAGTCCCAAGCGACCGATAAAAATCGTCCAACCGATCCCGCAAATGCAGATGACACTCAAGACCCGATGTGTGAATCGTCTCATAAAGGTTTCGTGCCACACCCATTTCTGTCAGTCTGCTGATCGCAATTTCTGGCATCCTGGGTGCATTCGACAGTAAGTATATTTTTTTGTTCGCTTTTTTAATTTGCGCAAAACAATCTAGTGCGCCCGGAAACGGAGCCTTGCCATTATGCGTAACCCCCCACAAATCTATAAAAAAAACATCGTACAAATCGATGATTTCTGAAAACGCGGAAATCTGAGAGGGAAACTTTAGATCATATGATGCTGTTTTCATTTTTTAAGCCATTTCAGGGTGATATATCGACTGCTGATGAGACTCTAGCTAATTTTTAGGAGAAGTTCAAATAATCATTGACAAAAATGCGCAAAATCCCTTAACTATAACAAGATCGGCACGATAAAAAAATCGGAAGGATGGCCGAGTGGTTAAAGGCAGCAGACTGTAAATCTGCCGACTGATGTCTACGTAGGTTCGAATCCTACTCCTTCCACCATAGCGGGTGTAGCTTAGTGGTAAAGCTCCAGCCTTCCAAGCTGGCTATGTGGGTTCGATTCCCATCACCCGCTCCAAATTAAAACAAAATCATTATTTCATGTTTTTTAGGAACACAAGCGATGTCTAAAGCAAAATTTGAGCGGAACAAGCCGCACTGCAACATAGGAACGATTGGCCACGTTGACCACGGTAAAACATCATTGACTGCTGCGATTACGAAAGTATTGGCAGAAACCGGTGGTGCGAA
>JAPLOP010000012.1 GCA_026400645.1 Alphaproteobacteria bacterium
TAGACATTTTCTGTTCACCTGGCTTAAGAAACAAGGGATCGAGGATGCTTTGATTCAACCGTTTTCAGGCCACGAAAGCCGCCAGTCCCTTGAGATTTACTCGAAATTATCCATCGGAGAAGCCCAGGAAAGTTATGAAAAGGTGATTGCTAAGTTTCCGGTTTGAGGGGGTGATTTAGCAACCAGAGTGGAGGCGAAAATTTCTATTGCCAATTATGCGCGTTCCTTACCACTAGGCCTATATTAAGGAATGGATTCTATAATGGAGGTATGTATTTTTAATATCGACGTAAAGCCCAATGACAAAAAATCACTTAAGCGCCATCGTATCAAACATCATCCCTTTCGATGATCTTGAAAAAGATCATATTGAGGATACTCTGACCTGGATCAAAAGCGGAGAGCCTTTGTACAGAATAACATCCCCGGATATTCCCAATAAACACCTTGTTTGTTATTTTGTTTTGTTTGATGAATTGGCATCAAAAATCCTTCTTGTTGATCACAAAAAAGCGGGGCTTTGGCTCCCAACCGGTGGGCATGTTGACATTGACGAGGATCCCATGGATACGGTCAAACGCGAATGTGCCGAGGAACTTAATTGTCAGGCTGATTTTTGGGCTGATCAGCCTATTTTTATCACATCAACCGTTACTGTTCCCGCAAACTTGATGGGAAGGCATACCGATGTGAGCCTATGGTATGTTTTAAAAGGAAATCATCAAGCCCACTATAATTTTGATCCTGGTGAATTTCACAAAATTCAATGGTTTGATTTCGACAAAATCCCATATGAAAAGTCCGATCCCCACATGCATCGATTTATTAGGAAGTTATCTCACCTTCAGCATAAAAGGTGAGTTATTCGTGCGCGATGCCTTAACACCGCATATCCATTTGTTCGGTTGGGGCCGCAACCCCACCTGACACAGAGGCAGTCAGAAGCGATCGTTCCTGCCATAATTTTGCCATATTTTGAAGACTTGCAATCAGTCGGTCATAGCTGGCAGCCTCGAACTCAACACACAATTGATTAATCGAATACAAAATAACTGAGAAATAACGATCCCACGGCGCGTCATCACTTGCCAAAGATTGATGCGTTTGTTCGACATCATTGGACCCATCCTCTGGATTTAAAACCCCCGACAACCCCACAACAATATTTGTGCAGCGTTGAATTTCACTGGCATACATTTGATAATCTTGCCGGTCGTAAAACCCCCTTGCCAACAAAAGTGATGACGCTGCTTGTTCAAAAAGAAATGCGACTTGTTCTGTTGATCCCGTTACGATTTGAACCTGCTTTTTGTACATTTTTTCTACTTTTTTATACATCATTAACTGTCCTTATTTGTTTTATTGAATACAGTGAGCATGTTCAATATAGATCGATATTTGTTGTACGATTCGTAAACGGCCGCCATTCTGGTTTCTATTTTTCGGCGACCCTCGGCCGCATCGGTATTAATATCGTCGATCCGTTTTTGCAACCGTTTATCAACTTGCAATAGCTGATCAATCGCTTTATCGAACAATCCTTGCGGTTGATCTGTGTCGCCCTTTCGTTGTTTCAGGGAATTTTTGAGGGCAGAATTAAATGGATCCGCGATCCCTTGTGTTACTGTCATGGTTGTGGTGACGCTTTGCCCCGGCTGAACGGCCGCCCCCATGTAACCGATTTTAAACCCGTCATAAATACTGCCTGGTGGCCCCTGTATCAAACTTTCTGGGACGGGATTGATTGTGACATCGACTTGATTTGGCGTGGACAGTACGGCTGCAAATGTGCCATCCATGTTGCCCGTATATGTGACAGTAATTAGTGCCCCAGCTATAATGGGGTTCAGCGTTCGCCCAATATCCCACACTTTAAAATTTGAATTTGTTGACGATGCATTGTTGCCAAATAATTGCTTTACCTGATCGAATTTATTATAAACAGTGTCCTCAAGTTTTTTTGTATCCACCGATAACGATCCGGATAATTCTGGTTTAGCACTGTCATAATTAAGCGTGATACCGGCCTGGGCCAAATAAGAAAGGGGCAACGCCCCACCCCCATTTACGGGAGAATTCGCCCCTTTATAAATCAGATTTTTAACATCGATCAGTAATTTGTTACCAAACAATATGGCGTCTTTGTCGGGTGATTTTCCATCGTCCGCAAGCTTTTGATTCTTGTTAAGTTCTGCGTTTAAGTCGTTGAAACCTTTCACAAATCATTAATGGCACCCAAAGCCAGATCCTTGTTGTAGTCAATGGTCGCGACTGTATTTTGAGAATTGACGCTGGGTTTTACCAGGGCAAATGTAACACCATTAACCAAATCAGTAATGCTGTTTGTATTTCGCGTCACCAAGTCGCCATTAAAATTCATTTGTGCTGTCAGCGTTGTTGGATCCGTATTGACCGTTGGCAGGAAAAGCCCCTGCGCCCCCTGTAGGGCCGGATCCGTTCCCGTCATATCAATCCCGTGTGCAAGGTCGGTCCCGGTAATCACCAGACGATATTGGTTGGCTGAAACCATCACAACGGATGCATTAACCCCCGCCGCTGGCCCCACCGCATTAATCGCGTTCATCACATCGGTTAAGCCCATATCATTCGTGACGTTTACAGTTTGTCCATTGAGAGCAAGAGCCCCACTTAGACCTAGTCCCGTCGTGCCACTAGGAAAATAATGATTCGCGTCGCTTTTAACCGTATCAAAACTGGCCAGGCGAACAACTGACAACGTCATTGGTGCCTCGTTAACGACCGCATTTCGACCAACTGTCACAGTAACAGACCCATCGATTTGTTGGGCGTTGGCAAATTTTTCATTGAAAACATTAGTTACTGTGGAATCAAGACCCAGGTAATTCGTTAATTTTTCAATGGCCTGCTGCAGGGATTTTGTTTTAGTAGACAACGTATTGATTTCGGGGATTTTTTGGTCAACATTGACCTTGATTTCATCGCCCAGTGGTGCGGCAATTTTTTTCTTGCCGTCGCTAATTGCATTTGCCATGGCATTAAGGTCAAGCCCGCTAACAAGTTGGGCCATTTTTGCGGTCCCTTTGTCGTCGACAAAAACTTGACCGTAGCTTGGACCAGACACAACAGGTGCTGCCATTGGTATTTCTCCGGGATGTTATGGAAAACTTTGATTGTATACCCAATCTAAATGAAAAAAGTTGATTTTTATGTTTGATCTTTTGCCCATAAACAGCGACAAAAAAAATCCTTAAATAGAATAGCTATTCTCGGTTTTTTTGTCTTGTTTCTGAACAAAATCTCTGTCATAAAATTTCAACTTTTTCATTCATCTTGGGTATAGCGTGGAATCGATTGCGTTCTAGATGGCCACGCTCGCTCCGCTTGCTCGTACAGGACGTCATAGCGAGGAGGACGAAGCGACGTGGCTATCCAGCATTAACAAGTCAGTTCAGACAAACCATATTACCGCAAGGCGCTTTGGACCATTTGGGCCAATTGCGATTGCTTTTTCAGGGTCTGTTGGAAAACGGCTGATGACATATCAACCAACGCTTGGAACTTTTGCGAATTCATCAATTCTTCTGTAATGTCAGCATCCGTAAATGTGGACTTTGCAGCAGATTGGTTTTGAATGGAAACATTCAAGTTTTTAACCACATAATCCAATCGGCTTTTCGTTCCACCAAGCTGGGCGATTTGCGTGTTGATCGTTGACGTTGCATTCTGAATGGTTGTTGTTGCTGCAGCGGCATTTGCCTTTGTTGTGATGCTAAGGCCCAACATTCCCAATGCCGATGTTGTTGCCCCATTGAACGTAAGCGCAATCGTATCCGATGATTGTTGACCAATCTGGAATTGAAACACTAACGAATTTCCGTTGGCAACATTATAAGTGCTCATGTCTGTAGAAGCAGTGGTAACAAATCCGCTATTTAGCGCTAACGAAACACCATTGCTGAAACTGACGCTTGTTGCATTTCCAGCATTTAGCGTACCATTTACCTGAATGGTGCTGGTCCATGAATCTGCGCCGTCTGTTAATTTAAATGTGCCCGTTGTGCCACTTACGGTATAGCTTAATCCATATGATCCGGCCGCTGTTCCGGCGCCCGCTGTAAGTACTGTGTTGAGTGGTGCTGCGACAGACGAAGACGTAAGGACGGCGTTAGCCCCCGTTCCAATCCCCAGTAAGCTTTTTAAGCTTGTTTGGAAGTTTGCAGCATTATTCAGTCCCGCAACGCTGCCGCGATCATAGTTAAAGCTGATTGAGTTTCCAGCATCGGTTGTGCTAAAAAGGGTTAATGCACCACCAATTGTTGGTGCTGTTGTTGCCTTGAACGTTTGGGCCCCAATTGTCACATTGACGTCGTACAAATTACCATTGGCTGTTACTGTTGCATTTGTAGCCGATCCCGTATACATGCCTTGTGTGTTTAATAGATTGAGGCCGCCGGAGAAGGCGTTGGCTTGTGTTTTTAGACCCGAAGCTTGTGTTCCGAAGTTCACTATACCGCCCGGTCCTGCGGTTAGAATGTTGGTAAGGCTTGTTGTCGCGGCAGTTGCTGCTGCTGTTGCAGAGACAGCTCCAGAAATGACAGCATTCCCTATCTTAAAGCTAATTGATTTCGAGGTATCGGCCTGGCTTGTTAACTTTAATGTTTGGCCAGATGCTGCCGCTGTTGCGTAGCCTCCGGCAATAGTTGTCAAATCAACAGAAAATATTTCCGTTCCTATTGTCACACTAACAACGCCTATTGCGCTTGCATTGACGGTTACTGCCCCGGAAAGAGATCCAACCGTTTCGCTAAATGAAAGAGCGCCAGTCCCATCAGTCCCAAAAAGAGTTGTTGGGTTGGTTGAGAGACCTATCGTGCTATGCGTACCAATAGCGCCTGATGCAACTGCCGCACCCGCTCCGCCCGTAAATAATTCAACACCGGCCCAGTTTGCCTGAGCATTCTGGTCAATCTGTGCCATAAGCTGGGTAAATTCATTGTTCAACATGGCGCGTTCTGGATCCGAAATCGTGTCGGAGTTCGCTTGCGCTGACAGTGTGCTCATGCGCGTTAGAACGTCAATGCTGGACCCCAATGCACCCGTTGCCAGCTGAATAACGGCTGATGCCTGTGTCGCGTTGTTGGATGCCTGGGCCATCGAATTAATGGCTGAATCCAATACGGAACCGATGGCGGCGGCCGATGGGTTTTGGGATGGGTCGGAAACGACTTTACCCGATGATAATCTGTCCTGGGCCAATCCTAATGCGGATGCGTTAAGATCCAATAAACGACGTGCTGATAACGCGTTAACGTTAGTGCTAATAGTTTGTGACATGTTAAATCCTCACTTTATGTGAAACGGTGTTAATATACTTGCATTGACTATGCTGCAATATACGTGCCATTGAGGATTTTGGGGATTGTTGTGTTGGCTCTGTCCCTAAGCTCCCCTACATCACACAAGACAGCCCCCGTCCTCCCGCGACTTGATCGCGGGATCCACAACGGAATACATGGGTCCCGTGGTCAAGCCACGGGATGACGGGAGGGCGGGTTTATGTGCGTTGCGGCTCAGGGGACCATGAGGGAGTCGTGCGTGGAACCTAGGGGGCAGCCTAGGCAAAATTTACCCGTTTACACCTGAACCCACCAATGCACGGCAATTTTTGCCTAGTCCGGTTGAGTATATTTCCGTAAAGATTCGTGATTTAGGCTCAGATCTTCTATGCCAGGCAACGCATCATTGGTGGGCGGGCTAACCTTTTTCCCGGATAGGGATATTTCTATGGCGTTTTTATCACCAGCGGACAAACGACTGTTTGGGACATCAATAATTCGGTACCGTTCCCCTGGGTTTAACGAACGATCGGCTATAATTTGCCCGTTTTGATCGATAATTTTCACCCAGGTTTCTTTAACAGCAACCAGAATAACCTCCTCAACCGGGGATTCCGCGGGTACTGTGACAGGGGGCGCCGGAGGGACCTCCTCGTCAGGCACAATTTTTTTGGCATCACCCCGGTACATAAAAATGCCCAGGACAATCATAGCCAGGGCCGATGACAGCCAAAGCGACCATTTGGGAACTTCCTTTGATGGCGTAGAAAGGGTCGTGCCTTGCAAAACAGGCTCCGCGGAGGGCAGGGCAAACACAGGCAATGGATCAACGCCCAAAAAACCGGCATAGGATCGCACATACCACAACGCATACATACCCGGCGGCAATTGGTCAAAATGACCATCCTCTATATTCTGGAGGAAAAATTTGCGAATCTTTAATTGCGCGCTAACATCATCAAGGCTCAACCCTTTTGCAACCCGGTGTTGCTGCAGCAGTGCACCGACTTGTTTTATCGACAAGCTATCTTCTGACTCTTCTGTCAATGATGAATTCATCTTGTAAGTCACCTTAATTTATAGGTCTGGACTTTTTTGGAAACAGCCCATAATACACAGAAATCATCGATCTAAAAAGCTTCTTTAAAAAAGAGCCGTAAAAAAAACACTTGGCTGATCGGATGCAATTTGCTAATTTTAATTAAAATTATATATTTATTTTAAACTAATTTTAGTTGGAGTCACCATGAAACGTACGGTTATTATCACTGGTGGCACACGCGGAATTGGTGCGGCCGTGTCCCTTGCTCTTAAAGAAAAGGGATATAAAGTCATTGCAAATTATAACAAAAACAACGATGCAGCAAGGGAATTCGCAAAACTCCATGCCATCCCCGTTTATCAATGGGATGTTGGCAATTACGAGGATTGCGTCCGCAACCTAAAAGATATTGAGCATACCCACGGCCCCATCGATACCATCGTTCACAATGCCGGGGTCACAGCTGATGGATTTTTTCACAAGATGACGCCCGACATGTGGAACAGTGTCATCCAAACAAACTTAGGGTCTTGCTTTAATATGGTAAATCCGTTAATTGATTCGATGAGGCAAAGGGGTTTCGGGCGGATCGTTTTACTATCGAGCGTGAGCGCCCTAAAGGGTCAGATGGGCCAGGTTAATTATTGTGCAGCAAAGGCCGGCATTATTGGATTCACAAAAGCCTTGGCCCTGGAAAGCGCAAGCAAGGGCATTACGGTCAATGCGATCGCGCCAGGTTATATTGAAACAGATATGATTCGTTCCGTATCGACGCCCATTTTGCATAAAATCATTGGCCAAATCCCATCCGGTCGTTTGGGCCAAGCATCGGAAATCGCACGGTGCGTTGCATTTTTGGTGGATGAAGGGGCTGGATACATCACGGGAGAGACCTTGAATATCAATGGTGGTCAGTATTTAAGCTAGGGAATCATTTATGCATGCGTTCCTTTCTTTTTTAGTGGGGGCAAGCCTGACGAGCTTTGTTCAATTTCTGGTTGACAATCAGGGGCACCCTTTCAAGAAACGATCAACATGCGATGGCTGCGGTATTCCCTTACGTTGGGGGCAACTTATTCCCATTCTGTCATCTTTATGCATCAGGAAAATTTGCAGGGTGTGCCACTATAAACCACGCCGATCCTATGGAGTGACAGAGCTTTTTGGAGGGATCATTTTTGCGATTACTGCGCTGAAATACACGACGTTATGCCCGTTCCTGTTGGTGGGCCTGTTAATTCTTGTTGGCTTGCATATCAGCCTGAACGATTGGAGGACAAAAACAGTCCCCGTTTTTAGCCTGTTTTTATTGGCAATTCTTGGTGGGATCTGGTCCTGTTGTTTTGCACAGTGGCCAATCGCCATTTTGTTTATGGGGGCGCTGTTGTTTTTGATCCGGTGGATTGGGGGGAAAGTTGGTCCGGAAAAACCCCTGGGCCGAGGGGATGAAATCCTTTTTCTGATTTGTGGTCTTTGGATTTCGGTTGAGGCGATTCCCGTTTTTTTGTTTATGACAGGCTGTATTGGGGTTGGCAGTTTTTTTCTATATCAGCGCACCCATCCAAAGACGAGGCATTTTCCCTTTGCCCCCGCCATTCTAATGGCATTGTGGGTCAGTTTGATTTTTTTCAGTCAGCATTAATAATTTTTTAATATATTACGCATACAGTTAATATTATCAGCATAGTTTTATATTAAAAGGATTTGTAAGATGAAAAAATTACTATTAACAACGGCTATTTTAACGTCAACACTAATGTCAGCCAATGCAGGACCACGGGAATTGCTGGCAGAATCATACAAAAACAAAATGAGTGACTTGGCTTTAAGTCGGGCCATGGTGGATATTAATGCCAACATGTACTACGTTCTGATCAGGAAAGAGGGCGATAACTACGTCAGAAGCGGTCATACTCCGTCCGCCGGGGTCGTTACAAAAGAAAAGCCTGAGGTCTATAAAGTTCACGAAGCCGCGTTTGCTCAGGTAAAAAATGCCCCAATCGGATCAGTAACGTCCATCACATATGATTCAAAAACAACCACTGGCTATGCTATTAAAAAGAGTGCCGAAGTTCTCAAGATCAATGATTACACAATGGCCATGTTTACAAGCTTAGCCTCTGCCATTGCTTAAAATTATACGTTTATTTCGCCCGAATCCCGCGAACACTCAGAAAACATGCTCTGTGGTCGCGGGTAATTCCATACTGCCCAGGAAGGGTTACTTTCATTCTTGGCAAATTGGGTAAAACAACCCCAAGGTAAATTGTGGAGGATCCAGGTTCACAGTCAACCAGCACCGCCTTGAACGCGGGCACGTCGAACGTTTCATCTACCCATAAAAAAAGATCCCTGTTCTTGATTTTCTGATCCAGGGAATCCAGCGACTGTCCAATCAATCGATAGCTGTCATTGTCAGCCCGTAAAGACGCAGTGATGTAAACCGCAGTCCCGGGGACAAGGGCGTCGCGAACAGCCTGATACGCCTCTGAAAAAAACGCCACCTCGAACACGCCATTGGTATCCGAAAGAGTCACGAAGGCAAATTTTTGCCCTTTCTTGGATGTTCGTTCCTGTTTAGCCAAAATAATGCCGGCTAGACTGACCGATGTTGGTGTTTCACCAGCCCGTGCAAGGAGGTCTATGCTACTCGTCAGGCCAGCCGTTTCCAAAACATCCCGATAGATATCCAGTGGGTGGGCACTTAGATAAAAACCAAGGGCATCAAATTCCTTTTGAAGCTTTTCTAATAAATTCCATTCCGAAAGATTGGGCAGGATAATTTTTGCTTCCTGGGTGGAACCGCCAAAAAGAAGCGTTTGTTTGTTGGCACGTTCCTGCTTGATTAAATGCGCCTGGGCCAAAATCGTGTCGGTCCCCTCGAAAATCTGGCGCCGATTGGGATGCAGGCTATCCAACGCCCCGGCAGAGATCAAATTTTCCAACTGGCGTTTATTCACAACCCGTGGACGCTCCTCGATAACGCCCTCCATCGCTTGCTCGCCAACGTTTTTGATGCCTGACAATGCATATCGAATGGATTGATTTTGAACCGTAAAGTAAACATCCGAATGATTGATGTCCGCCGGCAGCAACGGAATCGAGGACCGCTCCAGATCCTGGCGATAGACATTGAGCTTGTCTGTATTGTGAATATCATAGGTCATCGTGGCAGCAAAAAATTCCAATGGATAATTCGCTTTTAAATACGCTGTCTGATATGCCAAAAGTGCATAGGGCGCCGAATGGGATTTGTTGAACCCATACCCAGCGAATTTTGCCATTTGATCAAAAATCTGACTCGCGATATCCCGGGACACACCTTTTTTAACGGCACCCTCTGTGAACAAAGATCTCTGTGCATCCATTTCTGCTTTGATCTTTTTTCCCATGGCACGGCGCAACAGATCAGCAGCCCCCAATGTATATCCGCCCAATACCTGGGCAATCTGCATGACTTGTTCCTGGTACACCATCACGCCATAAGTTGGTTCCAGAATTTGCTGCAATTCTGGATGCAGATAGGTGACCTCCTCCTCACCATGTTTACACGCTAAATACCGCGGGATATCATCCATGGGACCCGGGCGATACAGGGCCACAAGGGCGATTAAATCTTCGAAACGGTCGGGGCGAAGCTTGCGAATGACGTCCCGCATGCCCGCACTTTCCAATTGAAACACACCAACAACATCAACATCACATAACAAGGCAAACGTTTTCGGATCATCAAGTGGGATCTTGCCGATATCAATCGCACTATCACGCTTTTTAACCATCTGACAGCAGCGTTCAATAACCGTCAGTGTTTTAAGCCCCAGAAAATCGAATTTTAATAAACCAGCTGCCTCCACATATTTCATGCTGAATTGCGTGACCAAAAGCTCCGACCGGTCGTCCCTATAAAGCGGGACAAGTTCCGTCAGGGGTCGATCCCCAATCACGATACCCGCTGCATGGGTGGAGGCGTGTCGATACAGCCCCTCTAGCTTTAAGCCAATATCAATTAGTTTATCGACGGTTTCGTCCTGCTCCCGCTGCAGTTTTAATGACGGTTCGATATCCAATGCCTGTTCCAGGGTCACTGGGTTAGCTGGGTTGTTGGGGATCAGCTTGCAGATACGATCCACCTGACCATACGACATCTGCAGAACACGCCCAACGTCACGCAACACGGCCCGTGCTTGCAATTTACCAAAGGTGATAATATGGGCAACATGATCGGACCCATATTTCTGACAGACATACTGAATCACTTCATCCCGGCGATCCTGACAGAAATCGATATCAAAGTCGGGCATGGACACACGCTCAGGATTTAAAAATCGTTCAAACAACAAATTAAACCGAATGGGATCCATGTCCGTGATCGTCAAGACCCAGGCTATCAATGAACCGGCACCTGATCCGCGTCCTGGGCCAACGGGGATACCCTGGCTTTTTGCCCATTTGATAAAATCAGAAACAATCAAGAAATATCCAGGGAATCCCATTGTTTCGATAATGCCCAATTCATAATGCAAACGCTTGAAATAACTTTCTCGGATAGTTTCATGTTGAGTTTGGTCGGGGTGCAGCGGAAAAACTTCTGTTGTCAGTCGATTTTCCAAACCAACAAGGGCTTGTTCCCGCAATTCTTCCTTTTCGCTTTTTCCCGAAACTGTCAGAAAGGGCGGCAAAATCGGTTGATGGGGCGTTGGCATAAAATAACACCGCTGGGCAATCAGGGCCGTGTTATCCACAGCCTCCGGCAGGTCAGCAAAAAGATGTCGCATTAATTTTGTTGATTTAAAGCAATGATCCGGCGTTGCCTTGCGTCGATTACCTTGACTGACATAGCTCCCCTCTGCAATGCACAGCAGCGCATCGTGGGCTTCGTACATCTCTGGTTCATCAAAGAACACATCGTTTGTCGCCACGATTGGGATGTTGTGCTGAAAAGCTAGGTCCAAGAATTCAGGTTCAGTCCGTTTTTGATCAGGCAAGCCATGTCGCATCAATTCAATATAAAGGCGCCCCGGGAAAATTTTAATCAGATCCGATAAAAATTCATCCGCTTTTTTTTGTTCCTTTGACAGGATCAACTGCCCCAATGGACCCATGTGGCCGCCCGTTAATGCGATCAATCCAGCACTATAGTTCGCCAGATCATCCATCGTAATGTGCGGGGGCAGGGCGTTGTTTTCTTTGACAAACGATTCACTGACTACCTTCATTAGGTTTTTATAGCCTTCTTGGTTTTGAACAAGCAAAACCATTGGACACGGGGGGCGATCCGGCAAAAGCAACTGCACCTGACAGCCAATAATCGGCTGAATCCCTGAATCACTACACGTTATGGCAAATTCTAGCGCCCCAAACAGATTGCCTGTATCCGTGATCGCCACAGCTGGCATTTTATGTTTATGGCATAGCTTGGGGATGCTTTTCATCCTAAGGGCACCCTCCGCCAAAGAATAAGCGCTATGAAGGTGTAGATGAATAAATGGCAAAGAAGTGCGTGATGAATCAGTCGTAATCATGTTTTTATAATTAAGCAGACGCGGCTTATTTTTCAAGGGGATTTTGTTAAAATCTGCATCCGCACCCAAATGAATGAAGAAATAGCGCTGATGCTTCAATTTATTAACAGTTTATTATTCTTTTTTTGGTTTGATTGAAGATAGTGGAATTTTTATAAATCGGATTTTGTATGATTAAGAAATCAATGATATTGGCATTAGGATTGTTTGTGGTGCTAGCGTGGGATTCCAATGAGAGGCTAGGTCATGCAGGCTTTTTCGATGACTTGAAGAGCAAGGCCGTAGGAGCAGCGGGAGATGGTGCCGGTATGGCACTCCAGTGCGCCGGGGATTCGAACCCCAAAAAATGCATGAAAAAGGCGATAAAAGCAGCCGCCAAGAAAAAAGCTGCAGAGCTTGCTAGAGCAGCAACTGGTGTTGACCCCGACACCATCAATATGGTTGGGAATATGGCTGCAAATGCTTCTGGGCATGGAGGTGGGGACGATGGCGATGATGACGAAGCGGCTGCATCTTCGGATGATTCTGACGATGATGAAACACCAAGGAAACACAAAAAGAAAAAAGTAAAGAAGAAACATAAGAAGAAAAAAAAGAAACATAAGAAGAAAAAAAAGAAACATAAGAAGAAATCTGATGATGACGAAGCATCGGATGATGATGCCAGCTGATAATACCGCTGGATAGAAGTGCAATCACAGTGCAAGATAGAAACGAAAAGCTGCTTAATAAAACAAGGAACGATAATGACACCCGTTGATACTAACCAATCCATGAAAAAAGTAATCATTTCTTGCATGATTGGAAACGCTCTGGAATGGTATGATTTTGTTATTTACGGGTATTTTTCTGTCATTATCGGCAAGCTTTTCTTTCCTTCGGCGGATCCGATCGCGCAATTGGTTGCCACCCTCGGTGTTTTTTGGGTCGGGTTTATTGCCCGTCCACTGGGGGCCATTCTTTTTGGGCATATTGGCGATAAAGTCAGCCGAAAAGCAGCTTTGACCATTTCCATTTATGTTATGGCAATACCAACCGCCCTTATTGGATGTTTGCCAACGTATGAATATATCGGGGCTTGGGGTGGCTTCTTGTTGATGATCCTGCGTGTTTTTCAGGGGCTTGCCATTGGGGGCGAATTTACAGGATCCATGGTTTTCATGGTCGAACATGCCCCCGCGGAAAAGCGTGGCTTGGCAGGCAGCTGGGCCACCTGTAGTTTGGTTATCGGTGTCATCATCGGGTCTGCTGTTGCAACTATCTTTACGACCCTGCTAACACAGGAACAGCTAGAGCTTTGGGGATGGCGTGTCCCCTTTATATTGAGCATATTCGGCAGCCTGATCGGGACCTATATGCGCAAAAACCTGTCTGATCCAGTGGCGTATATCGACGCAAAACGAAAACGCAAAGCACAGTCCACGCCCCTTAAGGATCTGATCCTTTGTCATAAAAGCAAATTACTGTTGGTTGTTTTGGTTGATTTTTTGACTGCCGTTGGATTCTTTATGCTGGTTATATTTTTGACAACCTACTTTAAGACATTCCTCCATTTATCAGATCGACGATCCCTTTTTATTAACACAGTCAATATGCTTGTTTTTTGTTTAGTTATTCCCATTGGGGGATGGTTATCTGATAAATATGGACGACGGGCCCTGTTGGCCTATCCATGTCTTGGTTTCATGGTACTGTCTTACCCTTTATTTGGGCTGATTCAGCACGGTTCGTATGGTGCCCTTATGGCGCAGATGATTATGGTTATCATGATGGGGCTTTTCTTTGGAACGATTCCAGCCACATTATCGGAAATATTTCCAACGCAAGTCCGTTTTTCAGGTCTTTCCGTTGCCCATAATATCAGCATGGCTGTCTTTGGGGGTGGAATTCCCCTGATCGCAACAAAGCTTATTCATTTTACGGGTGATTTGGCGTCCCCGGCTTATCTGTTGATTGTTGCGGCAGCCCTTAGTCTTTTGTCTGTGCCGTTTCTTTCGGGGGGCAAAAAGGAAGAGTTTTCTGAGTTAGAGCTTAGCCCTGCGGAAGCCCAAGACGCGCTTGCGTAATTTATCTGGACACAGAAACAGCATTACCTATAATAGGGTTTCTATAGACACTAATTTACGGTCAATATGAATAATCCTGTTATTGCTTTGGTCGGCCCATGATTGACCTTCGGTCTGTTTTTTATCTAACAGGAATTGTGCTGTGCTGTTTAGCTATAGCCATGAGCGTCCCCCTTCTTGTTGAGGCGCTTGTTTATAAAACATTGGAATGGAAAGCCTTTGGGGTTTCGATGGTTATTTGCGGTTTTTTCGGATCGTCATTGGCTTTATCCAATCCCCCGCACGGAAAAACAGTCCTTGGAATGCGTGAAGCATTCCTGGTGACATCGGTGATCTGGATTATCCTTTCGATTTTTGCCGGATTACCATTTTATTATTCAGAATTTCATTTTACATTTATTAATGCCTGTTTTGAGGCTGTTTCGGCCCTCACAACAACAGGATCGACCATTATGGATGGGATTGATGACGCTCCCAAGGGGATTTTATTGTGGCGCGCCTTGCTCCAGTGCATAGGGGGTACAGGCATTATCTTGATGGCGATGACGATTTTTCCCATTCTAAGAATCGGCGGAATGCAGCTTTTTCGCAGCGAATTTTCTGACCGTTCAGAGAAAATCTTACCCCGCGTTTCCCAAATAGCCGCCGCCATTCTGGGCACATACCTCTTTTTTATTTTCGCCTGCATGATCTTGTTGTATTGGGCGGGAATGCCATTTTTTGATGCCACCTGCAGCGCAATGGCAACCGTTTCCACAGGAGGACTAACCACAAAGGATTGCTCCATTGGTTTTTATAATGATCCGCTCATAGAATCCATAATTGCGGTTTTTATGATCATAGGCGGCAGCACACTCATCCTGTTTGTCCTTTTATGGAAAGGTGAACGAAAGGCCATTTTCGAAGACAGCCAATTAAGGGCGTACTTAATGCTTTTGGTTATCGCATCCTTAATTGTCACCCTGTGGCAATGGGGAATGAATCAACAAAGCTTTCTGCATAGCCTAAGACTATCAACCTTTTCTGTGATTTCCGTTGTCACAACAACAGGGTTAGTCACCTCTGATTATGGAAGTTGGGGAAATTTCCCCATCATTATTTTCTTTCTGCTGAGTTTTATTGGCGGGTGCACGGGATCCACAACGGGGGGGATAAAAATTTTCCGTTTTCAAGTTTTGTTTGCGTTAACAAGAACGCATCTTATGCAATTGCGAAAACCACATGGGATGTATGTCCCGACATATCAGGGTCAAAAAATTAGCAGCTCTGCTGCCCTGTCTGTGTTTACGTTTTTAACGCTTTATTTCCTTTGTATGGCGGCATTGGCTTGCGCTTTATCGATTGCAGGACTAGACTTTATAGCAAGTTTATCAGGGGCTGCTGCTTCATTGGGTAATGTTGGGCCTGGGTTGGGCCCCCTCATTGGGCCGCATACCTCCTTTGCGCAATTGCCAGATGCAGCAAAAATCCTTATGATGGCAGGGATGATATTGGGAAGGCTCGAGCTTCTCACTGTTCTTGTTTTGTTTATGCCATCCTTCTGGCAAGATTAACGTAATCGCAACATAGTCAACATAAGGTAAGGAAATTCTATGTCCATACAACCAGACCACTGGATTCGACAACAGGCCATTGATAATAAAATGATAGAACCCTTTGTTGAATCGCAAAAGCGCTTTCATGCTGATAAAACCGGGATTATTTCCTATGGGCTTTCGTCGTATGGATATGATGCGCGTGTTGCCAATGAATTTAAAATCTTTACAAATGTGGACAGCGCAACGGTTGATCCCAAAAATTTCTCCCAGGACAGCTTGGTTCACAGAGAAGCAGACGTTTGTATTATTCCACCAAACAGCTTTGTGTTAGGCAGAACGGTCGAATATTTCCGAATTCCGCGCGATGTTCTTGTGATTTGCTTAGGAAAATCAACCTATGCGCGATGCGGTATTATTGTTAACGTGACCCCCCTGGAACCTGAATGGGAAGGACACGTAACGTTGGAGTTTTCCAACACAACCCCCCTTCCGGCTAAGATTTATGCCAACGAAGGGGTCTGTCAGTTTTTGTTCTTTAAAGCCAATGAGGTTTGTGAGGTTTCTTACAAGGATCGCCTTGGAAAATATATGGGCCAAACAGGCGTCACTCTGCCAAAAATATAGAAAGAAACGAAACACCATGCCAACCAAAATCAGAATCGTCGGTGGGACTCCCCTTTCCGGTCAAATAAAAATTAGCGGATCCAAGAACGCCGCCCTTCCGTTAATGACAGCATCCCTGCTAACTGACGAGGCTTTAATTCTTTACAACGTTCCAAGGCTAACGGATATACAGTCCATGGGCGAGCTTCTTTCCCAACATGGGGCGGATGTTCATCGCTCGTCAGATGGAAATTCATATGAATTAAAGGCAGCCGATATTAAAAACACAACGGCCCCGTATGAA
Organism: Alphaproteobacteria bacterium; assembly: GCA_026400645.1. Lineage (NCBI taxonomy): Bacteria > Pseudomonadati > Pseudomonadota > Alphaproteobacteria > Alphaproteobacteria bacterium. The sequence continues at coordinate 16,394 of JAPLOP010000012.1, forward strand.
TTGGTCAGCAAAATGCGCGCATCCATATTGGTTTTGGGTCCGCTGTTGGCCCGATGTGGCGTGGCAAAAGTATCATTGCCGGGTGGATGTGCCATTGGGACACGCCCTGTGGATATTCACTTAAGTGGCCTTCGGATGTTGGGTGCTCATATCGAAATCAGCGAGGGATATATTCATGCCCATGTGCCAACTGGCGGCCTTAACGGGGCCAAGATATCCATGCCCCTGGTCAGCGTGACAGCAACAGAAAATCTTATGATGGCGGCCACCCTGGCAAAGGGAGAGACTCAGCTTATTAATGCAGCGCGGGAGCCCGAAATCATCGACCTTGCCAATTGCCTGAATGCCATGGGGGCCAATATTACCGGCGCCGGAACCGATACCATGATCATCCAGGGCGTTGATCGTCTGCATGGCGCCAGTCACCGCGTGATCCCCGATCGCATTGAAACCGGGACGTACACAATGGCGGCCGTAATTACGGGCGGAAATCTTGAATTGCAAAATACCAACCTGGCTTTTATTTCGAACCTGGCTTCTGTCCTACAGCATGCGGGTGCTGACATCAGGGCAACGGAAAATGGGATTGTCATCGGATCGCCAACCGTTCCCATTATGGGGGTGGATGTTATGACTGAACCTTATCCCGGCTTTGCCACGGATTTACAGGCACAAATGATGGCGGTTATGACCGTCTGTCAGGGGGCATCCATGATCACCGAAACGATTTTCGAAAATCGGTTTATGCATGTCCCTGAACTGTGTCGTATGGGCGCCAATATTACCGTACATGGATCATCTGCGCTGGTTCGGGGCGTCAAACACCTAAGTGGGGCGCCAGTGATGGCAACCGATTTGCGTGCGTCTGTTTGCTTGGTTTTGGCCGGTCTTGCCGCACATGGGGAAACGGTCCTGAGTCGTGTTTATCACCTGGATCGTGGGTATGAAAAATTGGAAGAAAAGCTTAGCCGATGCGGGGCCATCATAGAACGCATAACGAATTGAGGAATGATTCATGACTGACTTTTTTAAGCCCCTGAAATTGCTGGCCAATGACGAGGATGGATTGCAGCTTATTTCAACCTATTTACAAGATAGCCTGTTTCCAATAATGTCCTTTACGTATGATCAAGAAACGAAAATATTCAACTGCCTGATCAATCGTTTTTGCTGGGAGCATGTGGACGATCATCCAAAGCATGGAACGTACCACCGTGTCCATTCTGGTCTTTGTTTCGCAACTGTTATTGGCGTCCACAAGCGGGGGTTTCATCAGGCGTCCCCACATCGAATGCATACAGTTTTAATGATTTCGTGTCACAAAACAAAGCACGGCACCATCAATATTCATATTTTATTTTCAGGGAACAAAGAATTAAGGTTGGAGGCTGAATCGTTGCAGTGCACAGTGACCGATGATCGGCACCCTTGGCCAACCCACAAGAAACCAATGCATTTGCATGAGCACCTGCAGGAGCTTCATCAGGGACGAAGTTAAAATTTTATTTGAACTACATGCGATGGACTAAGAAAAAATATGGACACAGATAATCAAGCCCCCATTGAATTCGTCTCACAAGATGGCTCTGTCAATTTACAGGTCACTGTCCAGGATGAGACGATTTGGCTGAGTTTGAATCAGATAGCATCCTTATTTTTGCGGGATAAATCTGTTATTGCGAAACATATTAAAAAGATTTTTGAATCCGAAGAATTGG
>JAPLOP010000013.1 GCA_026400645.1 Alphaproteobacteria bacterium
CTTTGCTTGGCTCAATGGATCCAGGCGCCTTGCAAAGGATTTTGAGACAAAAACATCATCGTCAGAAGAAATGGTTCGGCTTGCCTTTATCCGAATAAATTTAAATAAACTTATGTGTTAAATTGAAGGACAGTCTCTAAGATCAATGTTCTTTTCAATCAAAAGCTTTCCAAAAGCCTGACCATCATAAGGACCCGCCCCTTCTTGCAAAAGGTCAGTCAGTAAACTTGTCAAGCCAGGCAAATCGGTTGGTTCATTTTGCCCCCCTGAACGTTCAAAAACCAATCCAAAGCTGACGACCGGAATCGATGTCGGCACAAACCAAATTGTATCACCAAGGTCCGTCTTTAGTTCCTTAATAGAAAACAAGGCATCCTGGCTGTCGGCTTCTTTAAGTGGTTTTGACGTCACTATTATTTTTTCCTTTTGCATGTGCGAAATTGTTCTGTCTAACCATGGAAAAACGGAGGGCTTAAAGGCAAGAACCACTATTCCCCCCACCACCGCCATGATGATAATCTTTTTGATCATGTTTTATATGTCCCTAGGAAGCAGCATTTTTTGCAGACGAATCATCGGCAGCAGGGGCATTAACGATGGATCCTGCATTGCGTGACACTTCTGCTTTCATGGATGTGATTTTTTGCCCCAACGATGCCGCCAGACTTGAATCAACGGCAGCCTCTTTATCGACGGTTTCCCGAATGCCAGGCGCAGCGGCTTGTTGTTCATTCGCCCGCGTTAGCAAAATTTTCTCCCCCGGCGTACCGGTGGCAATTTTTGGCGTCACTTCCTGGCCAAATAAAACTTTTTGTGCCTGAGCCTGTTCTGCGCCAGATGTCCCACCCGGAGCGGCGACCCCCTCAACAGGTGGGCGAAGTCTATAATCCTTTGGAACGCTTAAGGGTGGATTATCGGACACTTTGAATTCATCTGGTTGATAATGGTCCAAGCCGAACGTATTTCGCAAGCCATCACAACCCGTTGTCCCTGCTAAAATAAAGAGAAAGAATACCCACGAACAAGCCTTTTGAAACATTCCATTTCCTCCATAAATTATTGTCATGAGGGGATTTATGCAAAACCACCCACCCTTTATATAGTACAGGATTTTCCCAAAGAAGAAAGATCTGTTTTTTAAGGCCGCTTATCAGTTCTAGAAAAAAGCCCAAGACCCACGATTGCATCAAGGGCCGTACCTGAATCCGCCCCCGTTGCGCACAGACCAACAATTGCACCCTCTGGAATGCATAATGATAAAAGATCCAGCATGGAATCAGCGGCACTTTCATCGTCTTTATAACGAATCCAAACCTCGGCATCATGGTCGCGCACGCAGTTCAGCAGTGCTGCACATGGGCGCGCATGCAACCCATTTTGTGCAATGACGACTGCATCAATCCATATTTTATGTGTTGGCACTGGATTCTGGGCTTTATCGGGCTTGCAAGAAATTGGATGCCACGCGGATATGGTTGCGACCGGCCTCTTGTGCTTGATCGACCGCATCGGCCAATGTAACAGAGGATCGTATTGAGATAATCTTAATAAGCATGGGCAAATTAACCCCAGCGATGACCTCTACCCGATCCAAACCCAAAACAGAAATCGCCAAATTTGTTGGCGTCCCCCCGAACAAATCCGTTAATAAAATAACACCTTTTCCCTGATCAACAGATTCTATGGCATTCAGTATATTTTGTCTTTGTTGATCCATATCATCGCCTGGATGAATACAAATCGGTTCTATATGTGCCTGCATCCCGGCAATATATTCCATTGACGAAACAAATGCTTTCGCTAGGTCCCCATGGGTCACCAATACAAGGCCGATCATACACTCTCAATCATCTAGAATCTCTTACCATTCAATCTACAGGATCTTTGCCTCAAGGTAAACTCTCTCTTGCGGGTTTGTGCGGGTTCACATCAAATGCCTTCAGTTCATTGCCAACAGAGATAGATATATTTCTGGATGCCACGCTCTCTTCGTTCGCTTCCAATGACCAAACCCTTAACGAGGAGGGCAAGCCCCCCGATGGGACCATCCAAAAAGCCATTCTGTCGGCCGTTAACCATCTAGAGAAGCACTATATAACGCAGTGTGTAAGTTTAACAGTATGGGATTTTATTGCACCATGGGCCGGATCTATCCTATGATCACCAAAAAAGAAGGATACAAATGTCCAAATCGATTCTGATCATTAAACTAGGTGCGCTGGGTGATATGGTGCAGGCAACGCCCGCGTTTGCTGCATTGCGCCACCATCACGCTGACGATAAGATTACATTGCTGACGACGCAACCATTTCACGACTTGGCGCAAAAGTTGGGGTATTTTGATACGATTTGGATTGATGATCGGGCAAAACTGTATCAGTTGAAAAAACTGCTTTCGATCCCCCTCGCCCTTCGACGGAATAACTTTCACCGGGTCTATGATTTGCAGGGCGTGGAACGGACGCGGCTTTATTCTCGCCTCATGAAATCATCGGTTGACTGGATTGGGCCTGTCTTTGAGGACAATCACCCTCAGGATCGATTTAGACATCAGCTGGAACGCGTGGGGATTTCCTTTGATCCGTCATTGAACCTCAGATTTATCGCTGATCATAATAAGAATTTCAATCTTCCAAAACCCTATGCGCTGCTTATTCCGGGAGCATCAAACGCACATAATGGCTGCAAACGGTGGCCACAGGAAAACTATGCAGCGTTGGCGACGCACCTTTTGAACCAAGAGATTCAACCCGTTGTGATTGGTGGCCCGGGAGAGAGTTTTCCACAAATCAAAGACTCAATCGACCTGACAGGGTGCACCACATTTTATCAGGTCATTGCCCTGGCAGAGGGAGCCTTGTTTGCGATTGGCAATGACACCGGCCCCATGCTATTGGCCGCAAGTGGTGGTTGCCCAACGGTGACATTTTTTTCAGATCGGAATCCACCAACCCTGGGCGGAGCACAGGGACCCAAAAATCAGTCACTTTTTTCACCAGACTTAGAGGATTTATCTGTTCAAACGGTCATTGATTTTTTGTGTCCGCTTACAACGAATACGCCTGCGCCAAGATCTCTATCGGATGAAGGGTTACAAACGCATCCTTGTCTGTAATTTTTTTCTGAATCCCCTGCAATATATGTTCCCCCGCAAGCGGACATTCTGACACGACCAGGCGATTTTTGTTTTTGATGGCCTGGTTGGCAACGGGGGCGCCCACTTTTAAGGCCACCTCGAAATGATCAACCTCCATTCCCCAGGTTCCCCCATGGCCAGAACAACGTTCGATCACATCAACCTGCGTTTGCGGAATAAGGCGCAGCATCTCGGCCGCTTTATGGCCAATATTTTGGGCCCGCGCGTGACAAGCAATGTGGAGGGTTATATCCTCCCCCAGTGATTTTAATCCTGGCACCAACCCAAAGGAACGGGCTAACCAGACGATATATTCACTGATGTCCTTGGTCACGCTGCTTAGGGCTTTCACGTTATCATCGTCTGTAACAATCAAGGGCCATTCGGATTTCAACATCAAGGCACACGACGGAATCAGGGCTATGACCGCATATCCCCTGTCAACCCAGGGACGCAGCGCCGCAGCCACAGCACGCGCGTTTATGCTGACCTTTGCTAAATCCCCTTGTTCTAATGATGGCATGCCGCAACATCCGGGATAGACAACTTCGGCCTCTATGCCATTGTGAGCCAGGATCGCTTGGGCAGCCAATCCGATTTTTGGATTGTTGTAATTTGAAAAACAGGTGGCATAAATAACCACTTTTTGTCCGTAAGCCGGGGCATCGACATTGATTTCTGGTTTGGTTTTGGCAGCTTGCCGAACCAACGTTTCGCCACAAAATCGCGGAATCGCAGCCTTTGGATGGATACCAAAAACCTTTCCCATAAGGGGGCGCGTGATCGGATTGGATGCATTGGTTGCCCAATTTGCAACAGGGGCGATTGCGCCGGCGATTTTGCCATTACGATCCGTTTTCGCAAGCTCAGCCTTTACAAGTGAACTTTTCCCCTTTTGAAATTCGGCAGCCCGATAACGCAACATCAAATGTGGAAAATCAACATTAAGCTCATGCGGGGGAACATAGGGGCACTTAACCATGAAACACATATCACATAATGTGCATGCATCAACCACAGGTGCAAAATCTTTGCTATCCACGCTGTCCAGTTCCCCGGTTGGGCTGGCATCGATTAAATCGAACAAGCGCGGAAAGCTGTCGCATAAATTAAAACATCGCCGGCAGCCATGGCATATATCAAAAACCCGCCTTAATTCTTGATCGATTTTTAGGGGATCCGAAAAATCCGGATCCGTCCAATCCAATGGATGACGCGTTGGCGATTCTATGCTCATGACTACCGTATATGTTCTAGGCGTTTATTGAATCGAGGGCCTTTTGGAAACGGCCAGCGTGGGATTTTTCAGCCTTTGCAAGCATTTCAAACCATTCAGCAATCTCGTCAAACCCTTCTTCGCGGGCGCTGCGTGCCATCCCAGGATACATATCAGTATATTCGTGTGTCTCCCCAGCAATAGCAGACTTTAAGTTTGCCAGCGTCCCCCCAATGGGAAGGCCTGTTGCCGGATCGCCCACAGCCTCTAAAAACTCCAAATGTCCATGCGCATGACCGGTTTCCCCGTCTGCTGTTGATCGGAACACGGTTGCTATATCGTTATAGCCTTCAACGTCTGCCTTTTGTGCGAAATACAAATAACGGCGATTTGCTTGCGATTCACCCGCAAAAGCATCTTTTAGATTTTGTTCTGTTTTGGATCCCTTGAGAGACATAGTTTACTCCTGTATAAAATGGATGGCGATTTTTCACAACCACTATGCTGGGATATGCCTGGTCAGTCAAGAGGAGACAATTAATTTTTACCTCAACGGAAAAGGAATATATAAAATTATTTTTACTTGTCATCATTGCCAATTTTGACTATAGTATCCCCTATCCCATTTAAAACATATGTTTGAAATAAATGAATTTTCCCCTTCCTATACAAAAAGTCTCCATCCAAAAAATGGAACACGCCGGTGATTTAGATTTGCCAAGCTACGCTACCGAACAAAGCGCAGGCATGGATTTATATGCAGCGATTACTAATGATATAACCTTGGCACCTGGCCAGCGATGCCTTGTACCAACAGGGATTGCCCTTGCGTTATCCGAAGGGTACGAAGCACAAATTCGATCACGTTCTGGGTTATCCTTGAAACACGGCATTGTTGTCTTGAATTCCCCTGGCACGATTGATGCTGATTACAGGGGGGAAATTATCGCGATCATTATGAATCACGGGGACGAACAATTTGTTATTAAACGCGGAATGCGCGTTGCCCAAATGGTGATTGCGCCATTTACCCAGGTCTTGTGGCAGGAACGAACAAGCCTTTCCACAACAGATCGTGGCACAAAGGGTTTTGGATCATCGGGATTGTAATGCGATTTTTTTGCGCATTTTTTTTAAGTTTTGCGACCATTACATCCGGGTGGGCCGATGCATTGCCCGTTCCGCGCTTTGTTTCGCTGCGTTCAAATGCAGTAAATACCCACGTCGGCCCAGGCAAGCAATATCCGATTGATTGGCAATATGTGCGCCAAAGCATGCCGGTTGAAATCGTGGCTGAATTTGACACCTGGCGCCAAATACGCGATTGGCAAGGAACGCTGGGTTGGGTTCACAAAAGCATGTTATCTGGCCGTCGAACGGTCTGGGTTCTGCATAAAACCCGGAACCTTAGAAAATCACCCGAAGATCAAGCAAAAGTTGTTGCCCGTCTTGAACCTGGTATTGTTGGACGCATCATAGAATGCCAGGCCCAATGGTGTCGTATGGAAGTCAAAGCACCGATGGGCACGTTCAAGGGGTGGATCAAACGTCGGTACATTTGGGGTGTTTATCCCAACGAAACATCGTTCAAGTAATATGATGGACAAACTGTTAACCCTGAGCACCATCAGCGTTCATCGCGATCTTGACGATAAAAAAATTCTGGATAACGTTTCATTTACACTTAAACAGGGGGAGATCTTAACAATCATTGGTCCCAATGGGGCGGGTAAAACCACGTTGTTAAAGGTTATTTTGGGGCTAATCCAGCCAACGACAGGAACGCTTTGGATACAAAAAGGGACAAAGCTTGGCTATATGCCACAAAAGATCGAGGCGAACCCATTTCTGCCCATCGATGTAGAGCGATTGCTGCATCTATCATGCAAAGATTCCATCCAATCCGCCCAAATTGACGACAGCTTGAAACGTGTCCACGCCCTTTCCCTTAAAAAACAATCGATACAGACCTTATCGGGCGGGGAATGGCAACGGGTTTTATTGGCACGAACGATTTTACGAAAGCCACAGTTGTTAATTCTGGATGAACCAACGCAGGGTGTCGATGTTCTGGGCCAGGAAGAATTTTATCACCTTTTGGCACAGCTACGCCAAGAATTAGGATGTGGCATTATTTTGGTTTCGCATGACTTGCATTTCGTCATGGCGGCAGCTGACAACGTCATTTGTTTAAATGGTCATGTGTGTTGTTCTGGCCATCCGGAGGTTGTCGCGATTGACCCCCATTACTTAAAGTTGTTTAAATCCAAACGGACTGTTCGGCCAGCAACGCCAGGATTGGCCCCCTATGCCCACCACCACGATCACCGTCATGATGATTGCGACCACAAATAATGGATGATTTTTTCCTAAGACTGATGTTGGCCGGACTTGGCCTGTCCTTGATCACCAGCCCCATGGGATGCTTTTTGGTGTGGCGTCGCCTGTCATTTTTTAGCGATGCCCTGTCCCACAGTGTATTATTAGGGGTAGCATTAAGCCTTATCTTGCACATCGATGTGAACCTTGGGATCGTAGCGATTTGTTTGGTGACGGCATTGCTTTTGTCCACCATTTCCACGAAAAGCACACTACCGGCCGACACAGGATTGTCTATTATTTCATACGGGTCATTATCACTTGGGGTTATTCTTGTCAGTAAATTCAGCCCGGTTCGAATTGACCCATCCAGCTATCTTTTGGGGGATATTCTAACGATCCAGGCTGTTGATTTATACTGGATTTATGGCTGCGTTATTGGCGTTTGGGGGTTTATCGGCGTTTATTGGCAGCCTTTGTTGTTGCTGACACTACACCAAGATTTGGCCCATGCAGAGGGTATCCCCACCAAAAAACTCAATCTTGGATTTTTGATTCTACTGGCGATTATTGTGGCGGTTAGTTTAAAACTTATTGGGGCATTATTGATGCCGGCTTTGTTGGTGATTCCCCCCGCAACAGCAGCATTTTCATCAAAAACGCCAGAGGAAATGGTCGTAAAAACCCTGATCCTGACAATACTTAGTATGTTTATTGGGGGGTGGCTATCCTTTTACAGCAATGTCCCAACGGGGGCCGCTGTCGTTTGTTTTTCGCTTTTATTGTTTTTGATATCGATTCTGTTCGGAAAAAAGAAATGTCGTTAAAATCATCCTATCACGATCTAAGCCAACGGTACCGAAGCCACCAATCTGCCCAACACCTTCAAACCGCTGATGAAATAACCGCTTATGTTCATGCGCGTATGCCCGCCACCTATGCGGCGATTGGTGCGTGTTTGGAAAAACTGCCGGTTGAATTTTATCCAGAATCTTTATTGGACATTGGTGCCGGCCCTGGAACGGCAACAGTGGCGGCATTGGATCGGTGGCCGAATCTTAAAGGTGCCACATTGATTGAAAATCACCCCGGAATGATCGCCGCTGGACAGCGTATTTTTGATGAACGCGGTTCGGCCGGGATTCACTATGAAAATCAGAATTTGGCGACCGTGTCGTTTAAAAGTCCCGCCAACATTAGCATTCTTGGGTATGTTTTGGGCGAATTAAAAGATGCAGAACGTCTGTCGGTTGTCAAAAAGGTTTGGGATTCGACGCTGGGTTATTGTCTAATTGTGACACCAGGGACACCCCACGATTTTGATTATCTGATGAAAGTTCGGCGTTATTTGATTGAATTGGGCGGACATGCCGCTGCCCCCTGCCCCCATTCTAATCAATGCCCCCTGGCTGGGACGACGGATTGGTGCCATTTCTCGGTCAGATTACAGCGGGATAAATTGCATCGGCAAACCAAACAAGGTCACCTGGGTTACGAAGATGAAAAATTTTCCTATCTGATTTTTAGCAAGCAAAAAACAGCGTCTTGCACGACGCGGGTTATCAAAAAACCCATCCAAAACCCCGGCCATACAATCCTTGATTTGTGTGCGGTTGATGGGTTGCGGCGTGTAACGGTCAGCAAAAAAGATAAAATACTATATAAAGGCATGCGAAAAACTGAATGGGGTGACGGTTTTTCTATATAATGGCGGGAATTAATGGTATATTTCATAGTCATATTTGGTATAAATTGCGTTGATCCGAAATTAGAATGGTAATAGCCTATGTTTGTTAAAGCTTTATTGGTGTCGACCTTGATATACATCGGGTTTTCCGATTTTATAAGCCCCGCCCACGCCCGTGCCGAAATTCAGGAAGGGCAGTTTATTGGGGATGACGAAACTGAAAAAGCCCTGGTTGGTTGGTTGGATGAAATTTTCAAAGTGGCTGGACTTTCCATAAAACCCCAGATTTATATCTTGGCCAGTCATGAAGTTAACGCAGGAGCTACCTATGGCGGGCAAATCGTTGTCTATACGGGGTTTCTTTTGAAATGCCAAACCGTTGGACAGTTATTGGGCGTTTTGGCGCACGAAGTCGGCCACATTGCTGGATCCCATATGGCAAAGCAGGATGCCGCCCAACAACAAGCCATGGTCCCGGCAATTTTAGCAACGCTAATCGGGGGGGCGGCTGCTATTGCATCCGGAAATCCAGCCTCACTGCTGGCGGGGGCAACGGGCGGAATGTCCATATTCGAGCGGGGACTTCTTAAACATTCACAATCCCAAGAAGACAGCGCAGACAGTGCTGCCCTAAAATACCTAGAGCTACTTCATTGGCCGTCAGACGGATTATTTGAATTCCTAAGTGCACTGAATCACCAATACAATGGTCAGATTGATCCTTATACGTCAACCCATCCATTAACCCCGGATCGTATGGAAAAGGTTCATCTGTACCCAAAAAAATCAAAATCAGAGATTCCTGCCGAGTATGAAAAACGGTTCCAACGGATTCGGGCAAAAATGGCCGGATTCATGAACCCCTTGCAGAAAATATTACAAGACTATCCACAAAGCGATACATCCATCCCGGCCCTGTATGCGCGTTCTATCGCGTTTTATCGGTCGGGAGATACAAAAAAAGCGCTCAAGATCATCGACACAGAGCTGTTAACCAAATCATCGGGAGATCCTTATTTTTTGGAACTCAAAGGGCAAATGCTTTTCGAGACAGGAAATTTAAAGGGAGCCGTCGATGCCTACAAAGAAGCCAGAAAACAAAATCCAAATGGCATTGGGCTTAATCTTCTATTCGGGCATGCCCTGCTAGAGCTTGCCGTTAGTAATGCTGCACAAAATAACAAAACCACCCTGCAGGAAGCAGTTCAGACATTAACCCTGGTCACGGAAAAATGTCCCCAAAGTGTTTTTGCGTGGCATTTGTTAGCGGGGGCCTATGGAAAGATGGAAAATCACGCGGATGCTGCCGGTTGCTTAGCAGAGGAGGCGTGGCTAACCGGTAATATCCCCTTCGCCAAAGCACAAGCAACAAAGGCGGCCCAAAGCCAGAATGCGACGTTTGCCCGACGGGCACGTGACATCCTAAAACAAATCGAACAAATGGGATAAGGCACCAAAAATAAAATAGTCTAAATTTATATTTTGTTAGTATTTGATGTCTATATTATATGTCAACAAATACTATATGGAGTATATTCCCGTGACCATTTTTGTATCAATACTTGGTTTGATTTTTCTGTTGGACAGCGCAGCACATGCCACAGAGAAACGGGATCACCCTCCCATTCTAAAATCACCCCTGTCCCTCAGGCGATCGTCCACGATTGCAAATCTACATGTCACCTTTGGAACCGGCGGGAACCTAGAACAAGAGATTCCCTACATCAGAACCTCTAGCAAGGATTCACTGCTTAGCCAACAAGCATTACCCTCCATGCTTAAAGATATTATGCTTGTTTATGGAATTGATCCAAACTGTCGCACCATCGAGGATGGGATCTATTCCCGGTATGCAATGATCTTAGGGTATGGCAATAAAAGCGATAAAAACAGCGACTATACCAAGTTGTGCGAAGAAATTGCTTTCCGGATGCCTGATCCCGAATATTATGATTACAAAATTGGATTCTATGCGGAGGCTGCCCATTATTATGAGTGCATAGGGGATCAAGAAGGCGTCAAAAGGGTACGAGATGCCAGCTCTAGTTTGTTTGAAAAAATACACGCAACCTCGCCCATGAAGGACTGATCGGTAATTCGTAAAAATAGTGTAACCCTCAAGAAATACCCATGGCTTTTCGCATAAAGTATTTTTTGAGAGGTGGGCAATTATTAACCGCAGCAAAACCAGCGTTACGAACAAAATGAAGAACACGTGAATTGTTGCTGAATAGTCTGTTAATGCCATCTGTGGACCATAACCCCAGGCGATGATCCTGTTTTCGAGCCTGTTTATAGTGCGCAAGGATGGTGGCTGAACCCAAATCCAGGCCGATTGATTTTGCGTTACTGACAATATCGGCCAAGGTGTCAGCATCGCGCCACCCAAGATTCACCCCTTGCCCGGCGATTGGGTGCACACCATGCGCCGAATCCCCAACAAGGGCCAGCCGATGATCAACGATGCTGTCGACGGTCAATGCCGAAAGCGGATATGTCCAACGCCGGCTTGAGATTTTTATATCCCCATAAAAGGGAAACTGTTTTTGCAGGTCAGCCGACAATTGATCATCGGAATCTTTGTACCAATCATATCCTTTGGTTTTTGCCCAAACAATCCCGGATCGTGCATTCCCCGTTTTTGGACAGGGATTCATTGGTAACACGGCCAGGGGCCCCTCGGGCAAAAAAACCTCCCAGGCTGTTCCATCGTGCGGTTTTTCATGGGTAATGTGAATAACCAGCGCCGTTTGTTTATAATCCCATGTTTTCGCCGTAATCGATGATTCGGCCCTGGTGGCAGAGGATCGTCCATCCGCACCAACCAATAACGCGCTTTCAATGATTTGGCCGCACCCCGTTTCAACAATCACATGACCGGATAATCGTTTAGCAGATTTAATGGGGGCCGGGGCAATCCAGGTTAGACATGAATCCCCTGCATTTTCTTGGTTTGACCTTCCTTGGCTTGATATTTCTTGGTTTACTTTTTCCTGAATCGCCAACCGAATTGCCGAATTTTCCACAATGTATCCCATTGGGTTGGGCCCTATGTCGGCATGATTATAATCAACCGTCCAGGGTGACCCCCCTTCAAAAACGCGGATATCCCAAATTGGTTCTGCATATGGCGCCATTGCATCCCAAATGCCAATTTTTTCGAAAATTTGTTGAGACCCATAACCAACCGATGTTGTTCGTCCATCAAGGTTTGGATCAATCTGGGTCATCGGGGGATCACGATCAATCACAACTGTCCGGACACCCTTTTGACACAGCGCAAGCGCCAAAACTCCCCCTGCCAATCCACCACCAATAATGGTTACATCTGCTTTTATTGGGGTCACCATAAAAAATCCTTTTCTTTATTGGGCGGAATTCAATTACAACAGCGCCATTGTGCCATCATTGCATCAGAATGTCACAATAAACAATGATCTGGGGCTGCCCCTAAAGATAAAGTTGCGCATTTTATGGGGAAATTCTGAGTATTTTGTTGGCATTCAGCGACCAAAACCTTCAACATGGCGCAATCACTGAGTTTGTGGTTTGTTGCGCACACTCATTCCCGATCATTTTTCACACTTGTCACCCCCCGCAAAAGCGGGGATGACTGATGGTGCGCCGAGAGACGATAGGGATAACTACGCCTAATTGGATTCAGAAGAGAAAATTACCCAACCTTAATACGGTTGAGCATATCTCAAATTTAAATGTTTTTTATAATACTTCAGAAATACTCCCGAGTTTTGAAACATTTGGTTTGTGCTGTATATGTTGTGATAATGGGACTGGTCCATTACACCTTGTGGTGCAGCCTTAAGAATATGACGGTTGAGGTTGAGATAGAGACTGTTTGCTTCATGCCATTGATCGGGATAAAGTTGTCTTGGCGGATGAGCCAAGAATGATTGTCCATTAAATTTCATTGCCGCATTCCCTTCGTCTAATGTCAGAGACCTGCCATGACAATCTAGGATAGGTTGTTTATACTGGTCAAAAATTGGCTTAAAAGTCCATTCAAGAGTATATTCACAAACAGAATGGGGAAAACCTGCTTTATCGTAAATTAACTTTAATTTGATGCGTATCAAAATGTTTGGTTCATCTGGATGAGACCAATTATGTTGCCAGCAGTCAGCTTGCCAGTCGTCGGACTGAAGAAAACCAATGTACCCTGCTTTCACCAAACTCCAAGCCATATTATCTTTTGTTTTTGACCCATCATATTTTTTAAAAGATTGCAATTGATGATAACGATTTGATAATTTATCGAGGGTGAGTTTTGCATTTTTGCTATCGATATCATATGGAGCCAACAACCCTATATTCTTTAAGATCGACAGTTCATTATACCAAAAAGCAAGGCGCATTTCTAGGTTTGGCTGCATCTTAACAATAGCTTTTGAAAATTCATGTGCAGCGTTGATGTCCGGACCAAAGCGCTCATCAATAAATTCATTGGATACATTACTTAATGCAGCAAAAGATACTCTTGTTTTTTCTACTTGTTCCAAAAAAAGATGTATATTTGGAATATGAATGCCATTTTCAACAGCGTGAAAAAGCCGATGCCACATAGCCAGGTGCGCAGCTGCAGATGTTTTACATATCTCAATAAGGCTGTGGCTGGCGTATTCAGATTTATTTGCAAGTTGCGTTGTTTGTTGAAAGATTTGATCAGCTGCATCAAGCTGATCTCGACTGATTAAAAATTGGTGAGCGTGATGGGCTTTTTGATCGATCAATTCAGGTACATCAAGAGCACTGCTTGCTAAAGGATAATAAGCAAACAGTGTGTTCTCTAGCTGCTCTATAGCATCCCGCTTAGACTGCGCGCGTCTCAATTCTTCCTGATCATCTTGCCAACGTTTTTTCCGAGCGTCAAAACTAAAAAAAACTTCGAATTTTTCTTCAGACTTAATCCATACTTGAATTTCTTTTTTTGTCAACTCCCTGGGTCCGTTTTGATCGGGAATAGTTCGATGTTCATCATATATTTGCTGCTCACGATCTTCTCGCTGTTTAATATAATCTACCCATCGCTGTAAATACACAGGATCCTCTTGTGTGTATTGTTGTACATATGATGGATCTTCGGCGAGTTTTTCCTGTTCTTCATCTACTGCCTCTTGTACCCTGAGATACTGATCCACTCCTACTTGGTCGTTTTTTGCTTTTTCTTCTGTCTCTTGAATGAAATTTGGATCTAATGTTAATACTTTTGCCTGTTGTGCTGGTTGTTCTTTTTCCTTTTGCTCTAATTGTTCATCTGACTCATGCGCTGCATAAGTTTGCTGCGACAAGACACAGGCAATACTAAAGAATGAAAATAGTTTTTGATATCTGGACATGATTGCACCTATGTATTCATTTTAATTTTTGTTAGTTTCCGTACGAAAAAGAGTTTGAAGCTAATCCTTTTTGTTCTGTATGTCAATAGCAAAAATATAAATAAACAATGATAGCCTCATGGATTTTTTCGACATGCTGGACTCTTCCAAAAATCGAGCAAGTAGTATAGAGTGGGCATTTACTAGGAGAATGATGCTCGTGCTACAATCTGACCGTTTGATGACAACTCGTTTACTGCCTCCTGGTCTTAAGAATCTTTTGAAAAAGAGCCTAAGCCAAATCATTGGCCTTGTCTTAATTGTGTCGGTTATTTTGTGTGTCTTGGCGGTGGTTGGATATGCGCCCTCTGACCCATCCCTTAACACGGCAACATCGGCCATAACCCAGAATTGGCTGGGCGCAATCGGCGCCATAACGGCGGATCTTTTTTTGCAGATCTTTGGTCTGTCGAGCTTTCTTTTATTTCTAATTGTGGGCATGTGGGGCATTCAGCTATCACAATACCAAGGGACCTCCCTGGGGTTTTCGCGAATTCTGGGTGCAGTATTGGCGACTGTGCTGCTGGGGACTTTTTTAATGATCCTGCCCCTGTCCCAAAATTCAAATCATTTTATACAAATGGCATTAGTCAAAATGACCCCAGGAGCCAGTCAGCTACCCTGCATGGGGGGTGTTTTTGGGTACCTTTTGCTGTCGGTGGGGCAACGATTTTTGACCCATTTTCATGCATTAGCTTTGATTAAGCCACTGGCTTTTGTTTTATTTTCTTTATCCATGTTGATGTCTTTGTATGCCACAGGACTATCGATTCGTCAAATTACGTATGGCGGCATTTGCGTTTATAAAGGGTTTGGATGGTTGCTGGCTTTTATGGGCCGGATATTTTCCAGGGGATATTCCCTGTCGCATCGGCATGAAAATCCCTTGGAAAAACAGTCCCCATCCCTATCGTCCCTTATGAAGGATGCCGCCCCCACATCAAGCCCCTTGTCAAATTCGGAGATGTTTACGAATGCTGATCAAGAGGACGAGGAGGATGAAAAGACGCCGCCAGAAATAAAGGTTCATAAAAAGCATGAAAAGAAAGATCGATTTACAACAGAAATAATTAATTCAGTCCTGCTAGAGGGTGGATATCATTTGCCCCCGGTAGAGCTATTGGATCAAGCCTCTCAAAAAGTGGTTAAAGTCGTTAGCCAGGAAGCATTAGAAGAATTTGCCAAGCAACTGGAAATAGTATTAGAGGAGTTCGGTGTTCGTGGCGAAATTGTTAACATCCGGCCAGGGCCCGTGGTCACCATGTACGAATTAAAGCCTGCCGCCGGTATTAAAACATCCCGTGTCATTGGATTGGCGGATGATATTGCCCGATCGATGAGCGCACTATCGGCCCGTATTGCGGTGATCCCGGGGCAAAATGTTATCGGCATTGAATTACCAAATCCATCGCGGCAAACTGTTTATTTAAAGGAATTGTTAACAACGTCCGATTATCAGGCATCAAAAGCCAATCTTCCGCTGATTCTGGGCAAGGACATTGGTGGTCAGCCCATCATTATTGATTTGGCCAAAACCCCCCATTTGTTGGTTGCCGGTACAACGGGATCGGGCAAATCTGTTTCTATTAACACGATGATTTTGTCCCTGTTATTCAAGCTATCCCCCGAACAGTGTAAGTTCATCATGATTGACCCAAAAATGCTGGAATTGTCCGTTTACGATGAAATTCCACATTTGCTGTCGCCGGTTGTAACCGACCCAAAGAAGGCCGTTGTGGCCCTTAAATGGGCAGTCCGCGAAATGGAAAATCGGTATCGGGCTATGGCCAAATTAGGGGTGCGTAACATTGATGGGTTTAATGCCCGCCTGGAGGAGGCAAAAGGCAACGGGGAGATTTTGGTGCGTCGTGTGCAAACAGGATTTGACCCCGATTCCGGAAAACCCATTTTCGAAAACCAAACGTTTGATTTTACCCCGCTGCCCTATATCGTTGTGGTTGTCGATGAGATGGCTGATTTGATGTTGGTTGCCGGAAAGGAGATCGAGGGGACTGTTCAGCGGCTGGCCCAGATGGCACGTGCTGCCGGCATCCATTTGATTATGGCAACGCAACGACCATCCGTTGATGTGATCACTGGTACAATTAAAGCAAACTTCCCCACAAGAATTAGCTTTCAAGTCACATCAAAAATCGACAGCCGCACCATTTTGGGGGAACAAGGCGCCGAACAATTACTGGGGCAAGGGGATATGCTGTATATGGCCGGTGGCGGACGCATCACGCGTGTTCATGGGCCGTATATTCGGGATGACGAAGTGGAGCGGATCGTGAAATTCCTAAAGGCCCAAGGTGAACCCAGTTATGTTGATGGCGTGACAGAGGATGATGAACAGGGTGATTCCGGGGGCGATCCTGTTGCGGACAAAGGCGGGGATGATTTATATCGCCAAGCCATTGATTTGATAACGCGCGAAGGGAAAGTATCCACCAGTTTCATCCAGCGTCATTTACAGATTGGGTACAATCGCGCAGCACGTATTGTGGACCAAATGGAAAAGGAAGGCGTTGTAAGCGCAGCCAACCATGTGGGGAAGAGAGAGATTTTAAGGTAAGGCTGAGTTCGATGTAACTCCCTCCCCGCCAAAAGTCTTATCAAGACTGGCGTTTTAAGACCTGGATGGCCACACTCTCTTCGTTCGTTCGCCATGACGTCATGGCGAGGAGGGCGAAGCCCGATGGGACCATCCAGGGCCTGAACGATTGATTAATTATTTTGCGGAGGAATCCCTGCACCATTGTAACCGGTACCCTGTTTTGCAGGGAGCGGTGGTGCTTTTTTCTTTAACAGAGGTACCTGATCTACGACTAGCGGCACAGGATCAGCGACAACTACAGCCGGGACTTTATTTTCTGCTGGCATAACAGGTTGTTGTGCTGGAACTTGGTTATCTTTCGGTATGCTTGCTTCAGCCATGGATACCATACCCAACATAGCTAAGCTTGCTGAAATTAACAATGCTTTCTTGATCATCTTTAATTCTCCTGGTTTATTAACTACTCTTACAATACTTAGAATACAAGAACAAAGTTAACAAATGGTAAATTAAACAAAAAATAAAATAACACCTAAAATAATGCGATATACAGCAAAAACAGAAAATCCATGGCGGCCCAGATACCAAAGAACCGTTCGAATACTAACAAGACCAAACAGGCTTGTCAGTGTAATTGCTTGCACCAGGATGGTGAAATCGACTGCTATATTTTGCTGCAGCGCATCATAACCTGTCAGGACAACCGCGCCCAAAACCGTTGGAATCGACAGTAAAAACGCAAATCGCATAGCCTCGACACGCCCCGACCCCAGTAATCGTCCAGCGGTGACGCAAATTCCCGATCGACTGACAGCAGGCAAGAATGCCAAGACCTGTGCCAGGCCAATTCCAATCGCCTGGGTTCCCGTTATGGTTCCCGGTATAACTTTTCCATATTTATCGGCGCAATACAGCAAAATGCCAAACAAAATGCTGAACGCCCCCATCAACTTAACTGATTCGAAATGAATCCCTGATTTCTTGATACCATAGCCCACTGCCATCGCAGGCACTGTTGCCATGACTATGTAAAATGCTTTTAAGAATGATGAATCTTTCAGGGCATGACAGGGATAGATAACGGCCCTGAAGCAAGCCATGGTCATGGCAATTAGATCTTTCCAGAAATAAGCAACCACCGCGATCAAAGTCCCCAGGTGCAAGGCAACCTCCCATTCCAAACTTGTTGGGGGTTGTTTGAAGACAACAGATAATAAATACAGGTGGGTGCTGGAACTTATGGGTAGGAATTCACCAATACCTTGAACAATACATAACGCAATAATAAATCCGCTCATACTATATCACCTCTATTGCAATGGCTGTGGCCTCTCCGCCGCCAATACAGACGGCTGCTACACCGCGCTTTAAACCTTTTGTGCGCAACGCATGAATCAACGTCACAATGACACGGGCCCCACTAGCCCCCAAAGGATGCCCCAATGAACACGCGCCACCGTGGATATTGACCTTGTCGCGTGGGATGGAAAGTTCCTGCATGGCCACAAGCGGGACAATGGCGAAAGCCTCGTTAATCTCAAACAAATCAACATCTGATAGGGCCCAACCAACCCGGTGACAAACTTTTTGTATGGCCCCAACCGGCGCTGTCGTAAACCATTTTGGTTCGTTTGAATTGGATGCATATCCAACGATTCTGGCCAGCGGAGTTTGACCCAACGATAGCGCCCGTTCATGCGACATCAAACAAAGGGCCGCCGCCCCATCGGCGATGGAGGATGCAGTCCCCGCAGTTACCGTTCCACCTGCGCTAAAAGCAGGCCTTAGGGCTGGGAATTTTTCTGGCTTCACCTTGGCGGAAGGCTCATCCACCGTCAGCGTTGTCGTATTTCCTTTTGAATCGACAACAGAAACAGGGATAATTTCGTCACCAAAGGATCCATTTTTCTGGGCGCCAATAACCCTTTCCCATGTTTCGGCGGCGAATTTTTCTTGGGCTTCTCGGCTTATTGAATATCGTTCTGCAGTGGCGTCTGCAAACAATCCCATGTGAACGGATGATCCATCCGGGTTTTTAGTGTACGTATCCTCCAGCCCATCGCGAATCATGTGATCGATGATTTGCCCATGACCCATTCGATACCCTGTTCGGGCTTTTTCCAATAAATACGGTGCATTTGTCATGCTTTCCATGCCGCCAGCAATAACCACGCTATCACGCAGCTGTACATCATCGGCTGCCATCATGATGGCCCGCATTCCAGATGCGCAAACTTTATTGATTGTCGTTGCCGGAACCGTATCAGGCAGACCACTGTGGATGGTCGCTTGACGCGCGGGGTTTTGCCCTTGTCCTGCTGGCAAAACACACCCCATGAAAACTTCATCAACCGGGCAATTCGGTATGACCCCCCGGATGGCAAGCGCACCCAGTTCAAACCCCTTGAGGGACGACAGCATCCCCTGAAAACTGCCGATCGGGGTTCGTTTCGCGTCTGTAATGATAACCTCTTTTTTCATTAAAATTCCCTCGGATTGGATAATTGAACCTTGATTCGATTACTCTAATAATCGTCGAATCCAGCTTTTGCCCTTTTTGGGTGTACCTGCGGGACGAATCTGTTCTGCGGCTGGCTGCAGCGGTCTTTCCTGGATGGGCGTCCTTTGAACGCTTTCTTGGTGACCGCTATCATGTTGTTGGCCTTGACGCTGCTGCTCACCACCGGCGTTGATTTCTCCGGGTTTGGATTGCCGTCTCCGGTGACGATAGCGGCGATCATAACGTCTGCCATTCCTGGGGTCTGCTGGTTTATCGCTTTCTGAGCCACCCTCAGAAACTTGGTCTGACTGCTCGGGCGGCGTTGCAGCATCCACCAAAACAAACCCTTCATCCCTTGCGGCCTCTTGTGTGACAGGGGCGACCGATGCATCGAGCGGCGGCCGATTGGGATTGCGATTCCGTCTGCGTGGGTGCCGTTTTGGTTTCACGAGAACGACCGCTTCATCACCTATGGGGGCGATCTCCTCCGCTAGTTCTGGCAATTTTTCAGGAACCTCCACAACCCTTCTGGTGTCAATCCTGGGGCCCAATACCTTAACGGGTTCTATGGCCTCAGCCTGATCTGTCAAAACATCAATCCTAAAATCCGGAGCCGTAATAGACGCATCCCGTGCAATCTGTATGCTGACATTAAATTGTGATTCAATGGAAATCAGGGTCTGTCGTTTTTGATTCAAAAGGTACAAATCAATCCCGCTTGGGACGGTTACCAACAATTCACGGGCGCGTCCCTGGATCACGTTGCTTTCTATGGTCCGTAACACATGCATAGCCATCGATTCAGTGGACCGCATCAACCCGGTTCCATGGCAGTGGGAACAGGGGGTTGTGTTGGTTTCGATAAGACTAGGGCGAAGGCGTTGCCGCGATAATTCAAACAAACCGAATTGGCTAATTTTCCCCAACTGAACGCGGGCCCGATCAAATCGCATGGCATCGCGTATACGTTTTTCAACCTGCTGGATGTACCCCTGATCATTCATGTCAATAAAATCGACAACGATCAACCCACCCAAATCACGCAGGCGCAATTGACGCGCAACTTCGTCGGCGGCCTCTAGGTTGGTTTTAAGGGCGGTTTCCTCGATATGTCTTTCTTTGGTTGATCGCCCGGAATTCACGTCGATGGCAACCAATGCCTCTGTCTGGCTAATGACAATCGATCCACCCGATGGCAACCGCGCGGACGGACACATCATTTCTTCGATTTGTTCTTCGATCTTAAAACGATGAAAAAGGGGAATATTTGGATCATTATAAAACTGAACTTTCCGCGTGTGGCTGGGGATCAGGTTCTTCATGAACGCCTTTGCATCCTTGTAAGCTTCCTCACCCTCAACCAGGATTTCTTGAATATCCTTTGAATAAATATCCCTGATGGATCGCTTGACCAAATCCCCCTCGGCATAGACTAAATACGGCGCTATGGATTCCAGGGTTAGGTTCCGAATATCGCTCCATAACCGTAACAGATATTCATAATCACGTTTGATTTCTAATTTATTGCGTTCTTGGCCTGCCGTTCGAACAATCAGGGCTATGCCTTCGGGAACATCCAGCTCCTTGACAACATCGCGCAACCGACGACGATCTTCGCCATCATGAATTTTACGGGATACACCACCGGAACGATGCCCAGCATTTGGCATTAAAACACAATACCGACCGGGAAGGCTAAGGTATGTCGTAAGCGATGCACCCTTGGATCCGCGTTCTTCCTTGACAACCTGGACCAAAATAATCTGGCGGCGTTTGATCACTTCTTGGATTTTATAGCGATACGGACGGGGTGCCCTGGCGGGGCGATCCTCGGCAGCAGGACGGTCCTCGCCCGAATAATCGTCATCGGCGTGGGAATGATCATCCGATGGCAGATCATCCATCTTTTCCGAAAAAGAATCATGCTCGACTGTTAATGGGGCTGCATCAACAAAATCCTCCCCCTCCTCCATGTCTGTTGAGGATTCAAAATTCAACAAAGCATCAGTTGTGATATCCCCAGTGATATTCCCAATTATCTCATGATGAAAGGTTTCCTCCCCTTCTTTTTCTGCAAAAGTGGGGGTGTCTGATACAGGGGTGGCATCCAAGGGCTGCGCCTCAGCACCAGAACGATCAGAAACGGGAATGCGGTAATAATCAGGGTGGATTTCACCAAACGGCAAGAATCCATGTCGGTTTCCGCCAAAATCAACGAACGCAGCCTGCAGGGATGGTTCTATCCGAATGATTTTTGCAAGGTAGATATTTCCTTTAATCTGTTTTTTAGATGAACTTTCGGAATCATATTCATCCAATATCGTTCCATTAACCACCGCCACGCGAATTTCTTCGGGGTGACTAGCATCAATAAGTAATTTTTTAGCCATATGGCAAATTTCTCCATTTTGGGAAATGCTATCGTGCTTTGGGCTTGAAAACGTTGATGTACAGCCCAAATAATAACATTATTAAATTTATTTAAGGTTTTTTTAGTTTTAGTCATTTTTGTGAAATTATAGTGTTTGTTTCCAATGCAATGAATCACAAAATGACGAATCAGATTAGTCAATAGTATATTAAATACATGGCTATACATATGGAATGCCTTTTTTTTTTTTTTTTGGAGAATGGGGCTTTTTTGATTATCGACTATGTCCACGAGTATCAGCCATTAATAAAAACTAAATCTGTTGAATTTAAACACAAATCACCACAAACAGCCAAGTGAAAAAGACGCGCTGCCTGTTCTTTCTGTTTTGTGCGCAGTGTATTTCATTTTTCTTATTGATTTGTTGGTGCTACCCCTTTAAAGTTCGTGCACCAATCACCATATGTTTTGCATAGACAAAATTTAATTCAGTACACGGGGCATTATAATGAATCAGTCCAGCAAAACACGTTTCCCAAAAACGCCATTTTTACCGTCCTTTTTGAAAAAAACATCCAAATTCGCCCTTGGGGTGGCGCTTTGGTCAACGGCATGTTCGGTGGCGCACTCTGCCGGTCGCGATCTTGAACAGATTGAATTGGCAAACCGGTTTGATGCGGCAGCGAACGCCGTTGTTGTGGCAATTCCGGCGGCCACCCCCCCTGACCACGGTTGATGATGCGTTGAGAAATCCAAAGATTGGCAAGGCCGCCCGTGAATTGATTCGCCTGGGGGCATTGGATCCGTTGGATGCCCTGCGCCCGATGGAGGTTTTGGGGGGATTGGCTCTGTTAGGTGCCGTTAATCATGCCTATTCTGGGGCACATCGCATATATAATGAATTTTCCAAAACACCCGATCAGTTTTATGGGGTGGTTCAAACGGCGCACCCAACATTGGTTAAGCTGGGTTATTTAACCCTGTGCGCCACGGCGGCAGCCTTGCCCGCGATAACCGCCTATATGATGGCCTATATAAATAGCTTGCCTGGTGGGCAAATTTTCAATTCTGATTTTTGTACGTGGATTTCCAATAATGACCCCAGCTGTATTGTGTCGGGTGGGGATAATTCAACACTTCCAGCATCCATTTTGAACGATACACTATCATCCGTGGGGTCAGCAATTTTGGATGTCGCGTTGGTAACCCTGAATGGTACAGACACCGGCACAAACAGCACGGGAATTGATACCAGCACCTATCTCGGTATCACAGGATACAATGTCGGTGGCATGGTCCGGGCGGGATTTTATGGCGTTGCGGAAATGGGAAAATATCTGCCCGGTATTATGGCAACGGGCATGGGGGTCTATCGTGGATTAAAAAAAAGGGGCAGGCTGGATTCAAAGCTACCGCGGCGCTGAATCATCTGTTATCGACGCTGACCAACGAATTGTTGATGGACAACGTCTGACGGAGGCTCATGGGAAAGCATCCCCCGAAACACTAAACACCCTATCGATGCTGGATGGATTTGCGCCCGATGATCAGGATGCGGACCCAATAACTCCATCGTGCTTTACGAGGATGAGTAATTATCTGCCCGCATCGATCGCAGGATGGATCATCCGGGGGAACTAGTTGAGGAGTCCGCGGGAAAGGAGGGGAAATCCCCTCCCCCCAATGCCGTTATTTATCGCTTAACGGGCGTGCGGGCAAAAACCTCAGCACCCTTTGCATCATCGTCTTCAACAACAGCTTCCTTTACTGGCGCATGCATACCTGGCTTGAACTCCGTCGCCTCAGCTTTCTTCTCCGTCTTGTCTTTTGCCGCATCATCAGCATGCACAGAAGAAGCACGCGCCCCCCACGGCTAAACCAGCCAAAACCAACGCGGATAACAATAATTTGCTTGTATCTAGTTTCATATCAATATTCCTTATATAATACGTTAAAATGACCGTTAACGGCTTTACAAAATCAATTTATAATTAATCCTATTGTTTATAATACAGTTCATATATTAAGAACCCCTTAACAGAATCATTTTTTTGTGGAGTTTGGTGAGAAAAAATCCCCCCGTGCTTTGCACGACCCCCTTTGTCAAAGGGGGTGATGGAGGCTGCCACACTGATCCTCTTTGTCAAGGAGAATTAAGGTGAATTTTTCAATTCCCTGTACTTTTTCCACTGTCAGTGGAATTATGTTGGATTTTTCCACAACCCCCACCCACTTTTACACCACCCACTTTTTCAGTATCTAACTGCTCCACACCTGGGCTATAGTGTCGCCATGATGAAAATGAATCCATTTCCACTGCTGATAAACTGGTTGATACCGTCAAACTGTCCGGGATGCCGCGCGTCGTCATGCCACCCGCATGAACTGTGCGCCGATTGCTGGAAAGGGGTTGATTTAATCACCGACCCATGTTGTCATTTGTGCGGCTATCCGTTTGATGCCAGCGCTCCCGAAACAACAATGGCCACACCGCTTTGTGACCGGTGCTATGACCGGCGCCCTCATTATGACCAGGTACGATCCGCCGCCCAATATGGGGGGGCCATTAAGCGGATGATCCTTCAGTTCAAACATGTGGATGCAACGGAATTGGCGCCTTTTTTTGCGAGGCTTTTGTATGGCGCGGGCGTGGATTTATTTCCATCGGCCGATTATTTGGTCCCGGTCCCCCTGCATTGGACACGATTAATGGGGCGGCTGTATAACCAAGCATCGACTTTGGCCCAGTGCCTATCAAACAGATATGACGAGGCTCCGCCGTTTGCATCCCTCATTCGTCGCATGAGAAAAACCCAAAGCCAGGGCCGAAAAAACCACCAAGAACGCCATGATAATATCAAGGGGGCGTTTTATGTGCCCAAAAAATATCATTCAATGCTTAAGGATAAAGTTGTGATTTTGGTGGACGATGTCATGACGTCCGGTGCAACGTTGGATGAATGCGCGCTGGTGCTGAAACAAGCCGGATGCAGGGAAGTCAGGGCCCTGACCATTGCGCGCGTGCCGCTTAAAAACTAAAAATCCAAATCGGCATAATGCG
The DNA here is from genome assembly GCA_026400645.1 of Alphaproteobacteria bacterium. Taxonomy (NCBI): domain Bacteria; kingdom Pseudomonadati; phylum Pseudomonadota; class Alphaproteobacteria; species Alphaproteobacteria bacterium. Next base: position 24,241 of record JAPLOP010000013.1, read on the forward strand.
GTGATGGATTCAGGCCGGGGATGCGATCCTGCAGGAACGATCTAAAACTGGGGCGTGATTTTATACGGGCGTACCATTCGGTTGCCACGGGGTGCTTTTCCCATGGAACGTCACCAAAATAATCCACAACTGACAGATGGGCCGCGGCCGTAATATCCGCCACAGAAAAATCATCACCCGCCAACCAATTGCGACGGTCAACCAACCAGGAAATATAATCCAGATGATGATTGATTGCGTTTTTGGCACTCCGGATCAGCGCCGAATTGGGACCACTGTTGGATTCGCGCTTGATGTATCGATTGATCGCTTTTTCGAATACCAGGCACAGACTGACTTCTTGGGCGAATTTTCCATCAAACCAGGCGATAAGCCGGCGAACCTCTGCACGTTCGACCAATCCGTCGCCCATCAGGGGGTGAACGGGATAGGCTTCCTCAAGGTATTCAGTAATCGCCATGCTGTCTGCAATGACAGATCCGTTGAGATCAACCAACACAGGAACCTGCCCAGACGGATTGATTTTCAGAAATTCAGAACGTCGTTCCCAGAAACGCTCCACCTCTGGCGAGAAATCAAGTTTTTTCTCTGCCATGATTTGGCGGATCTTGCGTGAAAAGGGACACAATGGATAATGATAGAGAGAGCGCATAGGTTATTAATCTTTAATCTAAGTTCAACATGCGGTGGTTAAAATTGTTCAAAATTTCTGGGCTATTCTGGATGGCCACGTCGGGCTTCGCCCTCCTCGCCATGACGTCATGGCGAGTGAGCGGAGCGAACGTGGCCATCCAGTCCAAAATTTCCAGCTGACCAAAATAGTTTATACTAATTATAACCAATCAAGGTTATTTTAAATTATCTTAATCTCCCCAATTTTTCCCCACCAAGGATATGAATATGAAAATGAGGGACTTCCTGCCCGCCATCGGGTCCACAATTACTGATCAAACGAAATCCATTTTCTTGTAATCCCAATTCGGCGGCAACCGATGCAACACCTTTGTAAAAACCAATGATTTCATCGTTTGTTGCATTTTCTGTGAAATCAAGAAAGGAACTGTAATTGCCCGTTGGAATGATTAAGGCATGGACAGTTGCTTTTGGGTGGACATCAAAAAACGCACAATAATACGAATCTTCACTGATTTTTTTACAGGGAATTTCACCCCTTAGGATCTTTGCAAAAATATTGTTTGGATCATGGTGCATTGGAATCCTCTGTAAATTTTAACGTTTTGGATGCCCTCAGGGTCACAACGCGGCGCTTTTCGATCAAGGCGGGTTCCTTGGTGCGCGGATTTCGACCAGGTCGGGCGGCTTTATCATGAACAATAAATGTGCCAAACCTTGGGATTTTAACATCCTTTCCGCTTGCAAGGCAATCCGTGATCGTACTTAAAACGGCTTCTAAAAGCGCGGATGCTTCCTCTTTCTCGATGTCATTTTCCTGGCAAAGCATAGAAATAACATCAAACCGAGCTATGCATTTTGGCATTTCCAGGCGCCCTTCCTACCAGCGGATAAGGGCAGCACCCCAGGTTATTCCCCCGCCGGGCTTAATTCTGCCATCATTTGCCGCAGCAACCATCGCCAGCGGGATAGAGGCTGCCGATGTATTGGCGTGCCCCTGAATTGTTAAAACTGTTTTTTCCATGGGGATTTGGAATCGTGCGGATACGGCTTCGATGATGCGACGATTTGCTTGATGGGGGACAAACCAGTCAATATCACTGACGTCCAGTTTGTTATAGTCCAAGGCTTTTTCAATGGCTTGACCGATTTTTTCAACGGCGCTTTTAAAGATTTCGCGACCGTCCATCTTCATAAAGCCACGATTATTGGGGGTTTCTATGGAGTTATCGACATAAAGGCTGTCGTAACCATGACCGTCAGAAAACAAATGCGTTGACAGAATTCCGCCCGAATTATTGTTTTCCTCTGCTGTTAATAAAAGCGCCCCGGCGCCATCCCCAAAAAGAATACAGGTCGACCTGTCCTGCCAATCCACAATCTTTGAAATCGTTTCCGCACCAATTACAAGAACTTTCTTTGCCTGGCCGCATCTTATGAAATTATCAGCAACAGCAAGGGCGTACACAAATCCCGAACAAACAGCCTGAACATCAAATGCAAATGCAGTGATTGCCCCTAATTTTGCCTGAATACGGGTCGCGGTTGCAGGAAGCGGGTGATCTGGCGTCGTGGTTGCCAAAACAATCATATCAACATCAGATGCCGAAACCCCTGCTTTTTCTAGGGCCGCCATCGCCGCATGATATCCCAAATCAGAACACATTTGATTATCTTCGGCAATATGCCGTTGTTCGATTCCGGTACGCTGGCGGATCCAATCATCATTTGTGTCGATCGTTTCTGCAAGGGCAGCATTTGTGACCAATTTTTGGGGAAGATAGCTTCCAAACCCTATTACGCGTGAGGTAAAAATCACTATTTGGGGCCCTTTCCTTCGATATCTATTAAAGCTAACTGTTTTTCTATTTCCTGAATAAAGTCCCGCTTAACCAGATTAATGGCAACCTTAATGGCGTTAGCAAAACCAACCGCATTGGCCCCACCATGACTTTTTATGGCCAGACCCTTTAGCCCAAGGAACGGTGCACCATTGTAAAGGCTGGGGTCGATTCGTTGGCGGAATTGTTCAAATGCACCCTGGGCCAACAAGTACCCAATCTTCCCCCCTATTGAGGATGACAGAGAATTTTTCAAGACATCCCTGAATGATTTTGCTGTGCCCTCGATCGTTTTTAGGACAACATTTCCGGTAAAGCCATCGGTGACCACAACGTCCGTTGTTCCGGCTGCAATATCGTTACCCTCGATGTATCCATAAAAATTATCAGGGATCAGCTTTCGCAAATATACAGCGGCTTCTTGGACGATGGCATTCCCCTTTAGGTCCTCTACGCCCACATTCAAAAGCCCAACGGTTGGCTGGGCAACCCCCAACTGAAGACGCGCAAAGGCTTCTCCCATTAGGGCAAATTCCACCAGATTTTCCGGCGAGCAGTCGATGTTCGCGCCAAGGTCAAGGACAACGCTGCGCCCTCTTGATGTGGGAAATATACCTGTAATGGCTGGTCTGTCGACATCCTCCAAGGTTTTAAGCATAACCTTGGAAAGGGCCATATAGGCCCCCGTATTACCCCCGGAAACAACCGCATTCGCCTTGCCACTAACAACAGCATCGACAGCCATTCCCATGTTTGTTTTTTTGCCTAATCGAACCGCTGATGCGGGGCGTGTTTCGCTTGTGATGATTGAATCAGCATGGATAATTTTTGAAATATCAGCAAGATTTGGGTAGAGCTTAATCTGCGCTTCAATTAAATCAAAGTTACCATAAAACAAATAATCGATGCCATGCTCATCCAGGGAATAATCAGACAAAGCTAAACTGGCCCCCTTGATCACAACGGCTGGGCCAAAATCGCCGCCCATGGCATCAATCGCTAGTGTTACTCTCATACTCAATCCGCCAACTCATCTCTAGATCAGACTACTCAACCTCTGATATGTCTGATTTTGTTTTGAAAACTTGGCGACCGTTGTAATGTCCACAGGATTGGCAAACATGATGGGGCAATTTCTGTGTCCCGCAATTTGAACACTCTGCTGTATTGATGGACTTTAAATGGTCATGAGAACGACGCATACCTTGTCTTGATTTCGATGTTTTTTTCTTTGGAACAGCCATTTTACAAACTCACTTAATGAATGAAAATATTTTTAATGTATATGATGAAGCCTATATCAACCACCTTTAAGAATCAAGGATATAGTGTCGCTTTGGGTGAGTCTCATTTGGTGCGAACCCGTGCAGTACAGTTTATTCTTGCTTGCTGTGAAAATGTGCTTATATAATTAAAAACATATCTTTTATTTTGGAAGCGTTCTCGTGAGTTTTAGCCTGTTTAAAAGCCTGCCTGTCCAATTGATACTATGCCTGGTTGGTGGATTATTTTTGGGGGAGCACCTCAATAATGATACGATCAATATTCTTTATACAATAAGCTGCCTATTAAAAGAAATTTTAATGTTTGCGCTGCCGGTTATTATTTTCAGCTATTTGTTTGCTGCATTGCTGGCTTTTGAAAAACAGGCCCCGCTTCTTATTCTGACGATGTTGGTTTTGGTGACTATTTCCAATGCCCTAACCGCCTTGGCAGCCTATGGGGCTATGGCAGCAGCAGCACCATTTCTTGTTGGAACGGCCGTACAAATGATGGCTGCAGGCCCGGAATCGATTCATTCGCTTTTCGCGCTTAACCTGCCAACGATGCCACCCGAAAATGCCATGATTGGCGGGCTTTTGATGGGGCTGATCACAAACGCATTTAGGGGCAATCAGAAATCTGACTGTATCAAACAAATGGCATTCAAATTGCGGGATGGATCGACCTTTGGGTTGCAGAAATTGTTTATACCTTTGCTTCCGCTTTATGTGTTGGGATTTGTTCTGAAGCTGGATCGGGATGGTTCGCTTGGGACGCTGATTCAACATTTTGGTCGAATTTTTGTTGTGGAGTGCGTTGTGATTGTTGCATACGTGGTCCTGATGTATGCTATCGCTGCAAAATTCAACTGGTCCGCCTTTGCCCGTTATATCAAGGAAATGCTGCCTGCAGGCTTAACCGGGTTTAGTACCATGTCCAGCGCTGCCACAATGCCCGTAACATTGGCTGCAACCGAAAAAAATCTGAATGATCGGGAATATGCCGATTTCGTCATTCCAACGACTGTGAATATTCACCTTATTGGGGACGGCATTAGTATTGCCATTATCGCGTTGGCGTTGTTGCTTTTGTCTGGGCAGGGGCTGCCAAATTTCACAACATACCTTGTTTTTACTGTTTATTACTGCCTTGCTAAGTTTTCAGTTGCCGGCGTTCCGGGTGGGGGCGTATTTGTGGCCCTTCCTGTTATTCTGAAATATTTGGAGCTGTCACCAGAGACTGCAACCATGTTGACAACCGTTTATGTTTTACAAGACCCCATCATCACCGCAACAAACGTTATGGGGAATGGAGCCTTTGCCATCATCACGAAACGGTGGCTGCATTCAAAGTAATATCATTTATGGGAATGATTAGTGAGTTATTTGGATTGCTTCCTCGGGCTTCGCCCTCATCGCAGTGACGTCGTCATGGCGAACGAACGAAGTGAAGTGTGGCAATCCAGGAAACCCACTAATAATTTGTGCAAGTAGAGTCTAAGGATCACATGCGGCCTTTCAAATTTTGTTGTGGATCTTAACGGAATATTAAGAAAGATTTGCTATGTTGATAATAGAGGGCAACGATGTTCTCCCCCGTTTGACCCGATGGGTTGGACGGTCTTATCAACAAAAGAAAGGTAATTTGTTATGTTTAAGGAAAAAATCTCCAAGAAAATAGTGATAATGAGTTTGGTTGTGGGGGGGGGTTAGTCTCCGCAGGCAGTACGGCATACGCCGGCATGTGCCGAGACCTTTGCGCTACCGACACAGGGCAATCCTATTTCGGGGCTCCTTCCATCATCTCCGGCGCTGTTTCCAGCAGTAGTTGTTGTGAAGCGCGGTGTGTGGGCGTCATACAGAAGTCCCCGGTGGTTCGAAATGCACTCACGAATGGCGGCGCGTTAGCATACGCCCCGGAAATTGTGCCACCACTACCAGCGGTGAATGCCACCGCTGTACTAGGCGTATCATAATAGGTAATCCGATTCCGACGTAAAAACCTTCAAAACCTCGTGTTTTCCTAGGTAATCCTGGATTGCTCAAAGCTTACGCTCCTTCCAATGACGTCTTTGCGATGAGGGCGAAGCCCATTGAGCAATCCAGGCCTTAAAAACACTAGGCCCAATAAGGCTTTTTAGGGATTCTTACGTTGAGCTCATGCCATTTCCATAAATTATACCATTTTCATAAATTATACCATTTTCATGAATAATCAATCAATCAATCGTTCAGGCCCTGGATGGTCCCATCGGACTTCGCCCTCCTCGTACAGGGCGTCATGGCGAACGAACGAAGAGAGTGTGGCCATCCAGGAAACACTGATCTAACCTGAGTTCGACGTAAAAAGCTAATAAAACCCAGACAAAAGCAAGTTTCCCTATGGCTTGACCATAGGGTCCAGAGAAAAAAAACGACCATTGTGAGCTGGGGCAACCTATAGGTTTCCCCGGTCAAGCCGGAGGAAAACTACGGTGGGTCTTGTTTTGATATGGCTCTTATATCGAACTCAGGTTGATCTATAATTCATGAAAATGGTATTATTAGTGAGTTTCCTGGATGGCCACGCTTCACTCCGCTCACTCGCCATGACGGCGTCATTGCGAGTCCCTGAAAGCGAAGCGAAAGGGCGAAGCAATCCAGGAAACCCACTAATAATTTGTGCAAGTGGTATTACCCCAATCTCAGGTTAAGTTAATCCTTACAACCAGGTCACGTTCCGAAACTTTGCTTGCGGCCAACCATGTGTTATACCCAAGGGCAAAACCACGATTCAACCGCACCGGCTTGGCATCAAATCGATTTAACACAAGGCAAACAGAGATACCAATTCCAAGCCCAGCATACAAAAATGATAGATCCTTTAAACGATCGAATGGTGTTGGATCGATGGCAGCCAGGGCGGTTTTAAGGGGCAAGAAATCGCAAAACCTTCCCCACGACAACGGCCCCATCGTCAAGGTCACGCCAGCCCCCTGGTCCCAACATTTCTGCCCCAGGATCGTTGTTTTTCCAAGGGCATTGAATTTCCCCCGTCGACCAAGGGTGCTGACCTCGCTTGGATTAACCTCTCTCCATTGGCCCCGGAATTGAGTCAAACTTACCGGAACCTTGAAAAAGCTTTGAATCAGCTGAACCAACCCGGCGGCCGAATGGGATCGTTTCCACAAAAGATCATGATAAGACAGCAAGGTATCTTGTTCTAGACCGCCTGCCTTAAGCACGCCCGCCTGTTGCATACCACACAGGCTTAGGATCGCCTTTCCCATGGCTGTATTGTCTGATGTTTTATTCATCAGGGTCGGATTGATAACACGCCGCAGTCGGTACCAAAGCGATGCAAACCGATGATTAAAAATATCCAAAAAATCCCGAAAAGCAGTATCTTTTTGGCGGGTCCGTTGAATGACACTTTCCGTATAGGGCGTTGGAAGCGGTCCTTGGATCCCCGCGATGCTCAGGAAATTTATCCAAAAAGCCGGATTTTTTCCATCCTCGACCTGGGCTGAATGAACTTCGCTGATCGGAACCGACAAACTAACATAGGATTTAATTCGAACGGCTTCCAGGGTTGGGTTGTTACCCTCCCCCAATGGAACGACAATCTTTGCATCCGTATTTAGCGCAGCCTGTTCCAGCAAGCTAACGGCCTGGTAAAAATCAAATTCGTATGCACGTTGTTCCAAACTCTCCTTTACAGGGGGGTTTTCTCGCCAGGTAAGGGCTGCCATTTCATTCTCTCTTCTTGTTGTGAATTATTTTTCAAAATGACCTCGACAAAGGAATTAATGGATACGTTCAGGGCAAAATAATGACGCAATATTGACGCCAACATCACCCCTGAATCGCCACGCGGCATCTGATTGCTTGCCTCCAACGTAACCTGAGTCCCATTGACAAATCCGCGCCACCCTTCCTTGCCAAAGCGGTGGGTTACCTGGGTCGTTTTAAGGGCCACAATATGATCAATTTCTTTGAGTCGATGGGTATTGGATGACCCAACATACAGCTTTAATGTTTGTTTCAGATGCCGCAAGGCCCGGTCCCCACCTGTCAGGGACAAATGATTAACTGCCAGCTGTGACACCAGTCGCCATAACGTTTCCCCATCCACCGGTGAATAAACTTGGGAGGTTGGCTTATCCAAGCAAACAATGCGGGTGACGGGGGTGGCAGCCTCAATCTGCAAAAGCGCCCCTTGGGGGAGTTGTTCCGCCAAAAACCGGTTTGTGCATAACGTTTGGGCATAGACAATCTGCTGCGGGGGCAGGGTATAATTATACTGCAAATCAACAAATGACAGATCGATATCCATCCCTGGAATTCCACGCTCCCCGGATGGGGTCCGTTTGGCCATCCAATAAACGGCATCCGTGTCCGACGCAGACAGGCTGGCCTGTTCTGATGAATAATAGGGGAAGATTTCACTGGGTTCCTTTTTCCCCTCGTCAGCGGCCGATACCTTGATGATGCTGTGAATTTCGGTGGTTCGATCGCGGCGTTGATCGGGAACCAGGCGATAGGAAACTTTTCGTTTATCCAGGCGCAAGGGATCGGTAATTTTGCGAAATAAATTAATGATTGGGGTGCATCCCAACAGAAAATTGGATGGGGACAGGTTTTGTTGTAATAGGTTGCCACCATCATTAATGGAAATCAGGATATCAATTTCTTTTAACCCGTCTGTTGCTTTTCCGCCCATGGCATCAAGGCCACGATTTAAGTTTAAGATCGAAAAAAACATAAACTTATCGGGAAAATGGAAATATTCTTGCAACAACTGATAGGCATGAATCGAATGCTTTGACAGGGGGAGGGCAGCTTCAGCCCGATCGAACCCATCTGCATGCAGGGAATCTTTGGGTAACGAATGGGCTACCTGGTCCCCGGGCTTAGCCAGAAACACATGTGGATGCTTTTGGGCAAAAAGATTTTCATAAATAAGCGAACTGAGCATCGCATTGCCGCGGATGTGCAGTTGCAGCGCCTCCAGCGACAGCGCGGATAAATCCAACGATTTGCTTTCGATGTGCAGGCGTAAAAACCATCCGTCCGCACTATAAAGCAATTTTTGTTCGTAATCGCCCACTTGGTATTTGATATCATAATCCTGGCGCCGGACAAGGTCGACGCTTTTGATTTTTAGGGGCCACAACGTCACGGGATACACGGTTTGAAAGCGGCAGGTTATCCCCTCGCTTGCTTGCGCAACAAGCGTTGTTCCTTTGGGGACGGCATTCCCCCCTGTCATTTTGGCTTTTGCCGTGTCGGCCTGAAAATGCGCAATTGTCATCGATGGAATGGGCGTAATCAAATGGGGATACAGAACCTCTAATAATGAGGATGCAATTTGTGGCAAAGCATCGTCGATCTTTTGATTCAATCGCGCCGCTAAAAAGGCAAACGATTCCAGCAGGCGTTCCGTGTGGGGGTCGGGCGATTCTTTGTCGTTGAGTTCCAGGCGACGGGCAACCTTTGGGTATTCCTTGGCAAAAACGCCACCAGCATTTCGCAGATAGTGCAATTCATTGCTGTAATAACCCAGAAAGCGGTCTTTTTCGTTATCTTGGGCATTTGACACGGGAGAATTCCACATTTCGAAACATTTATTAAAATTATAGTGAATTTAAGATTTTTAACCAACAGATATTGTGTGGGGTTAGACAAGACCGTTGACGGATCCCAGATGGAATACTAAAGTTTGACATTATATTTTATTATTTTTTCAGGGATCGTTATGAAATTTCAAAAGTTTTTATATGGGGCGCTTCTTCTTGGGTCTGGCATAGCGCCAGCAACGGCAAAAATCGGGGGTTTTTATGTTGGTGCCCATGTTGGTGCAGAGGCACTGCAAGGAACGCACACCTATTCAAATGGTATCGGATCAAGTGGAAAACAAAAAGTCAGCGCATTTGGATACTTGGCTGGTCTTAGCGTTGGCTATTTAAAGCAGCTTCAAGCATCGCCAATGGTTTTTGGTGGAGAGATTTACGGCAGCATGGCCGGGCCAAAGGCAAAAAAGAACCTGCAAATCGTGGATGGCCCGATCGAGGGGAGCGCCACATTAAGCCACAAATATTCAATCGGGGGTGCTGTTATGGCCGGTGCTGCCATCAACCCAAAGATTTTAATGTATACAAAATTGGGGTATGAAATCGATAAGATAGCCATGGATTATACGTTTCCAACACAACCGACAGAAAAATATACAAAATCCTCGACGACTTACATCCCGGGGGCGGGCGTTCTGTATACGGTATCGCCATCTTTGTTGATTGGCGCAGAATACGGATATGCCATCATAAAAAAGATGCAGCCCCGCAAAGATGCCGTCGCGATCAATGGTGCAAGCCGGGGGTATTCGTTTTCTCCCGTTGCGCAGCGCGTCACCATTAAGGCCATTTACATGTTTTAGGTGACGCTATTTTTAAAAATGACTGGCGAGTTTTCTGGATCAATGTCATTCGGTTAGTGCGAAATTCACCCCAAAACAACACCCACCCACGTCATCCCACGACTTGATCGCGGGATCTATAACGGAATACATGGGTCCCGTGGTCAAGCCACGGGAGGACGGGAGGTGTTATGCAGGGAAATAGTATTATTGCACACTATACATATGGGTTTTTGATCCTGTGGGGCGCCAGCTCATGGGGATTTCAACAACCTCTGCCGGTCCAATATGGGGATGCTCTGAAAATGGCTTAGAGGTCAGAATCCGACATCCTGGTTTTACTGTTGCGACGATCTTGTCAAGGATGGCATCGACAACCTCTGGTGGAAAACACAAGGATGAAATATAAATCACAGTTGCGTCAGAAAAATTTGCATTAAGAACGTTTTGATGCTGGAATTCTATGGGGCGCTTTGCATTTAAAGCACCCGGAATCGTGCGAAGTTTTTTCAAGGCTTCCTGGGCAATATCATCGCGTGTTTTTGAAATTTCGATTCCGACATATTTCTTTGCTGACGACACAAGATAAAGCATCATCAACGCGCGCCCCGTCCCCGATCCCAAATCATAGACAATGTCCGTTGGGGCGATCTTTAAAAGCTTGGCAGCGCGTATGGCGCCGACAGGCAAAAGCTCTCCGTAAGTTGATTTGCTACCGCTTTTTTCAATGATGGACTTTTCGCTCTCTGGGATTTCGAATCCAATCTTCATCTGATCCTTTGGAAAGATTTGATCAATGATGCTCTCCATCCGTTTTTGTTCAGGGGAAATAATTTCTGTAGAGGATTCCTTTGATGCAACCCCCTCGGCTTTTTGAGCTGGCTTGGCAACTGATTCTGATGGCTTGTCTGCTGGTCTTTGCTGTGGAATTTCTACCGCCGGTGGCAAAGTGATGCCCTGGCCCATAAAATGTTTGTTTGTGTACAAACCCAATCCACCAAGGATTAGAATACCTCCGATAATCAGTGGAACTTTTTTTGAACAACAGCGCATCCTGTGCTTCTCCTGAAATAGTACAATCCATTTGATAGGCTAATTGTATGATACTTTTCGTTTATTGAACAGCTTGTTCTGTGTGGATTCATGTTAAGCGAGGTTGACGCAGACTCTTATTCGGCTCAGATCAAACACTATTGTCCAGGTCCACATACACGCGCGAGATCGAACTGAGCCCCAATCCGCACAGAAATGGGTCAAAATTAAAAGTGTACGGGCTCACATCAAATGGGGCGTGATTAAAAGTGAGACACTGGCTTTAATAAAGAAATGCAACAGGCCTTTAGCCCTGATGAGCAGTCGCTACTGTTATTTATGGCAAAAGGTTCGGTCTTTATTCGATGAATGGAAGGTCGGCAGCCTGGAATCACTCTATCTGGCTTGTGTTCCAACCACCTCCCAAGCCTACTTTATAGGCCATGCTGGTCCTTAATCCATTTATGTTAACCCCTATAACCACAAACCCTGATTTTAAGAAACTGATACGCTTGTAGAGACACCTAAAGGGGTG
>JAPLOP010000014.1 GCA_026400645.1 Alphaproteobacteria bacterium
AAAATCCTGCGGCAGGTTTATGCCCATGACAAGGAGGCCAAAACCATGACACCCGCACTACGCCTCGGGCATCATAAACAGCATAGCGTCCCGTTGATGGAGGATCTTTTGATTTGGCTGAACAGACAATTTGAGGAGCATTTGGTGGAGCCCAACTCTCATTTGGGAAAAAGCATTAAGTATCTCTTGAACCATTGGCATGCCCTGACACAGTTCATGCGTGTGGAGGGAATGCCGATTGATAACAATCATGTGGAGCGCGCCCTAAAGTTACCGATTCGAACCAGAAAGATGGCTCTGTTCCACAAAACAGAGCATGGGGCTTATGTGGGATCTTTGATCATGAGCCTCATACAAACAGCCATCGATAATGGGGTGAACCCTATTGAGTATCTAACGGCCGCTCAAGAAAACAAGTCTCGTGTTTTCAAAGAGCCCTCTTTGTGGGTGCCCTGGAAGTATCAGTATCAATTGCCAAAGAATCAACCAGAGAACCAGCAAAGAATTCAACCAGAGGGAAAGACATCCAAAGACAGAAAATCAAGAAGTGACCCTGCATCATTTTCTGGGGTTGACCTCGCTGCCTGAGGGAAACTCACGCCAATTTTCTGGAATATTGGCTACCGTTGGATTCGCTTGTGCCAGGATCAGCAACAAGTCCCCCGATCTGATGGGTACTGCCGTGTTTTTGGACCCATCACTCTTGGCGTCAGCACAGGAAGAGGGTGTTTTGGATGTTTCCGTTGATATTTCCTTGGGCACTGTTTTACAGGATACTTCTTTACAAGACGCTGGCCACCAAGCGAGCTTCCCTTTGGAAAACCGCTTCTGACACAACCAAAATCCGGACCCATCATAAACCAAGAGCTTGATCGATGTGCCTGAGCGATTGCGAAAGGCAAAGATGGTCCCCGAAAAAGGATCGTCTTCAAGGGCGCGCTTGCATAGCGCCACAAGACCATCGATGCCTTTTCTAAAATCAACCGGGACGATTGCTAATTTAAGTCGGTGTTGAGGGGTGATTTGCAGCATGGGTCAGATCCAAAAATCGATGAGCCGTTCTTTTTGTGTGAGGGTCTGGGGCCCGGTCTGTGGTCATTCACCCCAGACCTCCCTGTTTTGAACCATTGGGACATTCTTGCAGAAAAAGGATGAGGGATTCCGATACAAGACTTAAGGGGGCCTGTTCCGCAAACCAAGTTGCGCCATCACCGCGTGTAATGGTCAGAGCAATGTTTGAAGGATCATTGGGGAATTTTCTGGAAAATTCCCTGGGAGATGGTTCCTCAAGGAAGCCTTCCTTGATGATGGTATTTGCAGTGGTATTTTGTATTGTGCGGTCAGAATCAGAGGGTTTGTCAGGCTTCAATAGGGTTAGATTTGGTGATTGGGGACCGGATAATTCGTGTCCTGTTGGACCAGATTCCATTGGACCAGATGTCGCTGGACCAGATGTCGTTGGCATTGGCTTATGGTCATTGATAGGATGATGGAAGAGCGGCACCTCAACAAAGTCAGGGGTATCAACAGATGCCAAGGTGTGGTTGTCTTTAACAATATGGTGGCCATTCATAAAGGTATCGATAGGAGTATTAACAGAAGACATGGGAAACGGAGCGACCTTATCAGCAGTCTTGGCAGTAACTGGAGCATCGATGCCCATGAATTGTTGCATCTGCTTTTCGGTAATCTTGAGTGATGACCGGATTGTATAGCGTGAATGGGATGATAAAAGCTCTTCAATCATCTCCCGTAAATAGTCTGGCGTTTTTTCTCGGAGATATTTTTTCGTTGTTCGCCAGTGTTCAAATTCTTGGATGGCTCTTGTTAATGTCAGAGGGTTTTTCATCTAAAACCTGATAATCATGAGGTGTTTGATGAAGGATATCGAACCTTAGGGGGCGAAGTTAAACAGTTTTATTGGACGGACATGCTCTAACGTGGTTGGCTTGGGACTGGAAGGCGGCGTAGAGGATGGGTCAGAGGGCGAGTCAGAGGATGGGGCGGTGTTATCAACCAAAAAAGGAATGGATTAAAGCGGAACCTCAATAAAGTCAAAGGCAGGATTTTGGGGTGTGGGGTTTTGGGGTGCTGATGGAAACCTCTTATTAAGTTGGGTCGCCATAGTGCCTGCGTTGAGTCCTAGCTTGGAAGCAATATGGCTCTTTTCGATACGTTTTTGTTAACTGTTGAACGCGTTCCCACAAAAATTCAGGGGTGGTCCCTCGTTTTGGGCGGCTATGACGCCACACCACAAACTCTTCTTTGACGGATTCAAGGGTAACGGATTCAGGGGTTACTGTGGGACAGGTCAATAAATTGGATGGCATTTAAACGATTCCTTTGCGAAAAAACGATTAAGAACCATCTTAACTGTATTGGTTGCCTTTAATCACACCACAGCGCTGGAAGGACACGGATAATTTATCAATCTCAGCTCGAATCCAAAGATCATATTTTGTTTATTTTAAAAAAACAAAATTCTGGCAAATACATTCAAAGCATTTAAACGGCAGACAAGAAAAAGTTATTCAACGTATGTTTGTGGAGGGTCCGGCTGGTTTTAGGGGCGGAATGAGCGCGCAAAAATACATGATCTTAATGGGGTGTTCCAAAGCGACTGCAACCAGAGATCTTGTGGATCTTTTAGAAAAAAAATGTTTTGTTCGTCTGCCAGGTTCTGGACCATCTTCACGTTATGGAATCAATCTAGAAATTTAAAAAGCCTCCAAACAAAGCCATGCAGATCAAAAGGATTACACAGAAATATTTATATGTACTTAAGTCAACCCAAGAACATCATGCATGGTATAAAGACCAGGTTCCTTTTTCCCCGCCAACCAATAGGCCGCAGCGATTGCCCCCCGTGCAAATAAAGCCCGCGAAAAACTGCGATGGGTGATTTCCAATGATTCCTCATCCCCCATAAAGCGTACGGTATGTTCACCGGGATAGGCCCCGCCCCTTTGGACAGAAAAGCCGATCTCGCCCGGCGCCCGAGGCCCTGTGTGACCATGGCGATTAAACCGCGCAACCTGATCAAGGGTTGTCTGGCGACCTTCAGCCACCACATCGCCCAATGCCAGGGCAGTCCCTGATGGCGCATCAACCTTGTGTTTATGATGAATTTCACTGATTTCAGCATCAAAATCATCCCCAAGGATTTGCGACAAACGCTTTACGACGTTTTGCATAATGGTGACGCCCAAACTTGTATTGGGTGCGTACAAAATGGGGATATATTGCGCAGCCGCGTTGATGGCATCTTTGTGTTCTGAGGATAATCCGGTCGTCCCAATCACAAGGGGTTTTTTATAGTCTATCGCATATCGAACATGATCAAATGTTGTCGACGGATTTGTGAAATCAACAACAATATCAGAATGGGCAAACAGGCTTTTTTGATCAGTGCTGAAAATAAGCCCAGGAATAATAGATTTTCCAACCAAGGGGCTGAGCGGCGATACTGTCGCCACCGCCAATCGGAACCTGGGGTCCTTTAACACAAATTCCGCAATCAGTTTCCCCATGCGCCCACCAGCGCCAGCCAATCCGATTCTAATCATTGTTAAATTTATCCCTTATGCTTTGGTGAAGCTGAATGATTTTTTTCATGTTCTGGGTATTTCGAATGCGAAAAGCAAAATCTTTAATCCGCTGATTTTTTTCACCATGCATAGGCATATGCATAGTCGTTTTCCAATATTTCCAAACTGTCGCGGGCGGCAGATTCAACAAAATGGACCCCAGCCGTTTTTTTCGCAGCCCCATTTTTTTGGCCGGCAACGGCGACAGGGGGCCATAGGTAAACTGGAGCAAACTTCCCGATTCTTTCATAACCGAAAAACAAGCCGTCACAATTCCGTTTTGCTCCTCCTCAGACAAATTGATCATGGGAATACCTGACACAACGGTCCCGACCTGCCCAATCCATTCAGCGGGCAGCAATTGCGACAGTTGGGTCGCATCCCCATGAATGACATGCACCCCTTTAAAGTTTTTCTTCAAGAAATGATACATTTCCTTGTCTAGTTCCACAATGGCCAGCGATTCAGGCTTCATCCCTGTACGCAAAAGCGCCTGGGTAAAACGCCCCGTACCAGCCCCGATTTCAACAATCAGCTGATCATCACTATTGGCAACGTGCGTGCAAATAAATGTGGCTAACGCCGGTGAACTTGGGACAATGGCACCCACGGACTTTGGATTTTTCATAAGCTTTCGCAAAAACAAAAGCCGTTCATCGCGTTTGCGGATATTAGGCGCGGGCACAATTATCCTCGTGTTTTGCAGGGGCGTCTTTGACCGTATAATGCCACACAAAACCAGGGGGAAAATTAAGCCACAAACTACCTGTGCGTTTTTGATTAATCGTATCAACAAAGGTCATGGGTGATTTTGGACTGTATGTAACCTGGAATAGTGGCCCGGCTGGATGCATGACATCAAAGGCTGCTTTAACGATCCGTTCTCGTACTGTTAACGGCAGATACATCAAGGGCACCACCGACACAACGGCCGCCACCTTTCCCACGTACTGCGCCGGAATCAACGACACGAGGTTCGCGGCATCCCCCTCGATCACAAGGGGGGATGGTGCGTTTTCTGGCACGACCGTTGGCAGGCTTTTCCTTAGGAAACCACACAAATCTGGGTCCAATTCCACGACGATAAGGTTTTCAGGCTTAATCCCCGCCGCCAATAATGACCGTGTTAGGCGCCCCGTGCCGGCGCCAATCTCGATCACAATCCCATCCTTGACCCCATCAGACTGCATCACCTTGTTTGCTGCAAAATGTGCAAACTTTGACGTGATCGGCGCAAATGTCCCCAGCTGCATTGGCTTGCTAAGCCAGGTTTTAAAGAACAATTTATTCTCTTGCTTGCGAATCATTTGTTCAGTCGCACTGTGCGCAGAAGCCAAAGGACGAGAACTATTCATAGTCTATCCAACCGATCGTTTTCTTTTATTTATACACGATTTCTAATGCTGTAGCAACTGTTGGGGTTTTTGGGTTTAGAGCACCTTTATCCCTTTTAATTTGATCCCGAGGACCCTTTCGTCATCAGACATCCCAAGACGTTTAGGCGAATCAGCACCATCAACAACAAATTTTAGTTTATTGACGCCCATCACGGCAGGATATGTGAAATGAGCGATGCAAAACAATTCATTGGTAGCCTTAAATGAAAAAAGCTCACCACCTAACCCATCAAAAATCGATAATCCAAGATCGCCGCCCGAAAAAGGCATAAAGGCATGGAATAAAATTTCCATTTTATAGGGTTTTGCCTCATTAGACCCAAACAAAATCTCCGCTTGATCTGATGACCATGTGCCGGTAGATTCTCTATTATAAAAACCTATTCCGTCCACAAAAAATCTGCTGAGATTTCCGGCCGTAAAGATATCGGTTGCCCCAGATTCTATTGAATTTATACCCTTAATATCAACTGATTCTAAATAATAATGAAGATTGCGATGATCATCAAACTGAGAATTATCCTCAGACGGATTACCGAATGGCATAGTGAGGCTAAAATTTTCTGGCTTGACAATGGCACGCATGAAAAAAATCTTCGATCTAATGGGATCATAAATTAGTCTCTCCGTTATATCATTTTCACCCTTTAAAATTACTTCAGAGGCATTTGTTTCTTTGTAAAGATGCCCGGGCAAGTCAATTAATAAAAAATGATAAATTGCGTTAGGGAATATCGTAAATGCTGTGCGACCACCTGTTAACCACCTTGCTTTGGTTCCGTAGTCTAAGAGAGCAAATCCATCACGAAGGACAATATCACCAGCGAAAGAGATGTGCGATGCCGTTTCTTCGGGAAAAAAATTAATTATTCCATCCAAGCCAGATCCCATCTTCTGATCAATACATCGAACAGCCGAGACGCTTTCTTGAAGAGGGCCAAATGGTCCTAGGGGCAATTTTGAAGAATCGTGACAAGGCTCCTGTGATTCGAGACGATGAAATGATGCCGCAGACCAACTATACTTACGCACAACCTTATTCCAGCTTTCTCCGTATAAGCGCGTCAATGTTTCCTCAAATCTATTGGGGGCATTTATCATAAGCCCCCCAAATTTTTTACGTTGAATGGGAAAGGTCTCATTTTCAAGCACCGAATAGAAAGAAAAGTTTTTGCGAAATACGGTAATGCCTGCCAAAAATTGACCCCTTCGGATACTAACGGCATCTTCCTCATACTGCACTAGACAATTCAAACTTTGTAAAATCGATAAGGCCCTATCGATTCCCTTGATATTGCCATCAAAAATTGCAATGTCAATATCGATATCCCACGGAATATAGCCTTCATGACGAACGGAGCCCAATAATGTTCCTTGCGTTGCCACATATATCGCCCCACTTACCGTAAACGCATCATCAATATCTTTCATTAGCTGATAAAATCCAAGCGCCCTCTCTGGACCAGCATCGTCCGTTACAAATTCCTGTTGCACGGCTATTTCTTTTTCCTCAATCTCTGTTTTTGTGTTCCCTGTTGCAATTTTTGCAACAATTTCTGTGGTTGATATGTCAGGTGTTCTTGGCAAATAAATCATTTGGCATGTTGGGTGGATGGTGTCAAATTTTCCCGCCCAATCATCGCCCAGAATCATAATGTCAGCCTTGTATTGATCAATAAAAGCAGGCTTTTGGTTATAGTCACTCTCGTAAAAGCATTCATCAACATATTTCAAGCTTTCTATCATCCTGAGCCTATGTTCTTGTGGGTAAACGGGCATTTTCCCCTTTCGTCGAAATGAAAATTCATCTGTTGACACACCAACGATGAGTTTTGAACCATATTCCCTTGCCCGTTGCAAAATATTTAAATGCCCAATATGAAAAAGATCGAATGTTCCAAATGTAAGAACCGTTTTTCCATGCTGCCGCACATCACTACCTTGATCGAGCCGGGCAATTTCATCCACAATGGATGGCAAAAAAGATGCTTGCGATGATTGAGAGTCCATTTTTCGGTCAGTCTCATCATGAGCCATAGCGCTATAAATCGTTATAATTGTAAATAAAAAACATAGGAAATTATTTTTTTTCATTTCAGCACCCTCAATTTTAAGTTTCTTTATTGTAATGATAGGAAGAATATATAAAAAATAAAAATTATGTGCCTCCTGTCAAAGTCAACCTGAATAGTCCTGCCGTATAAGACAACTCATAATTTAATAGATCCTCAAAATTTACAGAATACAAAGATGAATCACCGGGGAAAAGTAAATCAAGCTCTTCGTGGCTTTTTACTTCAATATTCCTTGATAAATAAATTTTGAAAACTTCTTCTGTACTTTTGAGATTTTCCAACATTATGAACGGGGAGGACCCATCGATAACAGGAAATCCAACATCATTCATACAGTTAGTTGCTATATATAAAAAACCCTCTGGTGCAATAAGATTCTTAGAGCTATTCTTGGGCAAAATCCCAATATCCTTTATTATTAATGTTACGACACCTGCATTTGATGTGTTATTTTTAATTCTTAACGTTTTAAAAACATTAACCTTGATAATTGTGTTAGATCGTTTTGAATCCAGAGCCCTTAATGAATATTTAAATTCTCTTGATGGGCTAAGTGTTCTAACATTATCCAGACGGAGAGTGTCTTGATGCGTTTCTGCAATATTAAAAATTTGATCCTCGAGAACAAACTTCTCAGAAAATATTTGATAAGAACGTCGTGCCATTTTCGCCGCATCTACTGGATTTTTGCGAATCCACTGGAAATAATCCATTATTTGATTGAAGATCATTTCTGGCGCATTTTGATGGTCAATATAAAAAATGCTATCGCCAAAATTTTTCATAACAAAAGGAAGCTTATCGCTAATTATTAACGATGAAGACGCCGCAGCCTCGAAAATTCTTGCCGAAGGTTCATCACGCTCAAGATGTTTCTTTGAGTGAAAAACCAAGGAGACACCACTTTCTTGAGCAGCACTGATAACTGAATCACAAAAACCGCGGTAGCTCTTATATCCATTTCCCCAAGCGCTCTGTGGGCCAAATAAATCCAAAAATCCGGTTTTATCAATACCTCTAATTACCGCTACTTGCCTTTGATCCCAATTCGCTCCGCAAAAAAATAATCTAGCGGTTGCAAAATCTATATTTCTAAAAGATTGTCCGGGTAAAGAAAATTTTACATCAATGGATGGATAGGAGAAAAAACCCTCAATATCTCCTATATTTGAGACTCTTCCCACGTTAAAAGCTCTTTTAAACCGGCCATAAAAAGGAGTAGACACGCCATGTTCCTTAAAGCATTCGGATATTTCGTAATCCGTTGGAGTGTGAACATATAAGTAACTATATTCAGGGAGGGGATTTTGATAAGGAGTCTCCCAGAGAGAAATCGAACACACAAGAAATATATTCTGCGGATTTATTTCATTCTGTTCTGCCAAAGGAAAATCGTGGATTACACAAGAATCCAATCCCATTTTTTTGCATTGCATCACACTGTATGGTATGGATGTAGATTCACCTAAACGATTAGGAGGCGTAACATGGGAATAAACCATAGATGGGAGGAAATGGAATTCCCGAAAATCCATATCATCCGCCGCATCGCATAAATTACAGAAAAAAAACAAAATTAAAATTACTGCGAACAACCTCATTGAAACACCCACCACTAAAAAAGATTTTTTATAGAATTCTTGTAATAAAAACAATCTTACAATTCATCGCTTAAGCATATATTCATAAATTGTACCGCCAGAATCCTTTTATCATCCCACATCTGCAAATCCGAGGGGGACTTGGCCATTTCATATTGAAAATATATCTTATAAAGCCCCTCTGCTGGATCAACCGTAGCTCTAAACCTCTGTATCCTATTTTGAGAATCAAATTTTAAGCTACCAATTATATTTTTCGTCTCATCGTAAGCACTCAATGCAACATATGGATTTTTTTCACTAACAAAACCTTTCATGTCTATCGAAATTACGCGTGGACCCTGGCTTTGCGAAAAGAATAAACTCATTTGCGAGTCAGACCCATTGGACCACGTTCCATCTTGCTCAGGATAAGAAAATCCCTTTATGAGCCGCATAAAGGACTGAGGGCGAAATTGAATCCGGATATTTCTAGGAAAATATGTTATCGGAGGGGTTACACTAGCCCTAGCTTCAATACATTTAATGAGGTTCGATTCAAAAAATGAGGAACTATTTCTCCATGTGAATTTGCGACTAACTACAAAAGCATCCTTGATCTTTTCTTCTCGCAATGCTTTTGACATAGAAGCAGCCTCCATAATTCTCGCCGCAAGAGATTCACAATTGTTCGCTTGATAGAATACAGAGCACTCCCTTTCTTTCAAGAACTCAAAGGCGGGAATATCTGGCACGATAACAGGAATTCCAAAATTTAACGCAAGCATCACAGAGCCGCTTGACATCATGTCTTCATGCTGTGCAAACACAATAAAATCAGAAGAGTTATAATAATCCTGGAGCTGATCTCCCGGACAAACTCCGTCGACAAATTTTGCATTCTTAATCCGCTTAATCCGATTCACTAAAGGCTTGTAATACGTCTCGTATTCAAATCCAATGTGACCTCCGGTAATTAAGAAAAGAATATTTTCTGCAGAATTAAATTTCTCCATTGCATCTACAAAAATATGTGTCTGCTTGTATCTTCTGATATTAGATAAAAAACTAATAACAGTTTTATCGACAGAAATTCCTAATTTTATTCTTGCTTCAGGCCTGGAAATGATGTTTGGATAATATTTTTCGTATTCACCGTGACGGGCAAACAACATTTTATTTAGACTTAATGTATAAAATTTTCTTAAGACTTTTGTTGTTTCGAAATTAAACAAATGAGTAATATCAGAAAGATCATGAAGTGATTGATTTTTTTGTTTTTCCAGCTCTAAAAAAGGATGCTCCACTTGAAAAGCATCATTCCACATATAAACATAAACTCCTCCCATTTTCCGGAATTTTGGAATATCTACGTGAACATAATTTATACATTCACTCCTGTAGGAATCTCTTGAAATATCCGGCGGTGCCCAACAAGGGAACAAATCACAATAAACAACAGGCTGCTGTGTTCTTTCAATTTCTTGCATCGCTTGCCCAAGAGTTCCCTCACTAACATCAAACTTTGAAGACATGGATGTATACAAAAGTTTGCTAAATGGATTAAAATCTCCAATATGCTGATAATATAATTTTACAGGATCTAAAAGAGTGGAAATTCCTTTCAAATACGTCAAAGAGGGGCTTAGGTTATCATTGTTCCGTAAATTCTGAAATATATGATCTTTTAACTTTCTAGAAATCACAATAGGCTCCTTTTCTAGGGTCAACTGCAGGGTATTGTTTTTGACAATGGCATTTAAAAACAGGGATGATGCCCCCTGCAACCTAGCCCCCGCCAGATGATAACTTAACGGAAAGGGGATGATGGCAAAGCGGGATCGATGGATTCCCCCGGTGCCACTGTGTACGAACCAAAAATATGATAAGAAGCCGCCTCGTCAGCCGACGATTCATTGGTGCTTTTTATGCTGGTGGATGTATCGCCAATAACCGGAAAGCCTGATGCATCGATACCATTTGACACAATAAAGCGATTCTGGTCCGTGAATGTATGCGTGAATGTTTCCCCGGGTTTCATACGGTGCGATATTGAAAATACGACATCAATATCAACAGGGCGATCAGTTGTATTGACCAATTGCGGCGTTGATACTTTGGCATGCCCCAAAAGATCATTAATGGTCCGGTGATGGCCAAGGAAATCGGTAACACTGCTACTTGTTGCTGCCAGCAATGACGATGATAAAATCGTGCTGCTTAATAAAACGCTTGATAGTATTTTGATCATGATAAGTCTCTTCTCGTCAGGAATTATTTTATTGAAACATCAAAAAAGTATAGAAACATCTGCCGATCTGTTCATCCGATGATTCATTGCCGGAATCCTCAATGGAATAAAAAACAGTGCGTGGCATAATGATATTTCTAAGGGATTGCCCAAAAGCCCCCGGTTTGTTAGCCGCACTGTAATACGCCAACGTTAAGGGGACGGATCCGCCACGAAACACGGTGTCGGTCAAATCTCCCGGTTGATTCTTGGCCAAATAAGCCGGGCCCCGTGCCGAAAAATTCCGCTGAATCAGGGTGATCGCATCCAAAATAATAGGGTGGCCCGGCTGACATCCAAAGAAATAATCCCCGGCATAACAACAGTTGGCCCCGCCATCAATCCCGGCATAAAAATCAACCGACTGGTGAAAGGCTAATGGGGATTTGCTCAGGCTATAATCCAAGCTCCGATAGGCACCACCGAATTGATTCAAAATGTCATAACCAAGCAACCGCGATGCCAGATCATAATGACCAGCGGATGCAACTTGATGGGGCAAATCTCCCAATAATGGGCCCGTTAATTCATGGGCATTTTTAATCGTGATATGATTGGCTAGCGCCGGGTCAATCCCAAGGAACGATGCATCTTTCATTTGGGCTTCGTCAAAAACCCAAAGGTAGTATTGCCACCCCTGACTGCTGTCCGTTTTTTGGACAGCTCTGATTGTGTCTGCGAACCATTGTCCGTATTGTTCCGGAAATTCCCTGTCGCCCAATATTGGCCAAACGGAATGAATAATATGGGGAATTTCTGAACGAGAAGCCGAACGGGGAGAGTGAGCTGCCCTTGATAAATAGGGTTCATTTTTTTCATAATTTCTTTGCATCATTCCATAAAGATCGGATGGTCTCACCCCCTCAAAACGGCAGATTTCATCGCGAAATGTGGCTGGAATTTCATGGACGTCTTCATTGTCGGCATAGGCTGCGCTGTAAAAATTAAACTCCGGGTGTGTGGGGTGTGATCGTTTTGAATAGAGGTGCAATTGCTCAGTCGGATCCGACAAAGGCAAGCCAGCGGATATTTTAATAAGATCACCCACCGCAGATACCTGAAAGGCCAAATCATCATTTTGGAAATGGATGAAATTCAGGGCACTTGTCCCATGCGCAATTATGTCAACCGTTTGTGATGCCGGGATAGCATAGTCGTGGCTAAGCCAAAAATCCACCCCCAAGGCCGAGTTTTTCTTTAATTGTTGATGGTCGCGACTTTTAACAACGGGAAAGCCATCCTTATCGTTTTCTTCAAAAGTTATGTAATCATAACCAGCCGGAGCAATCTTACAAAGAACGATGTCGTCAGCAGAGGGCAAAATTTGTTGCCTAAAAATCGCCTCCACAGTCAATGAAGCCGTCGTAGTATTGGCAATACTAAACCTTGTTGGCTGCGTTGTTTCCAAAAGCTGATTCAAATCTTTTTCTGTTGTTGATGACGCAGATGCCCACCCCATAGTCGACACAATAGCAGTCACAATAATCGACTTGATCAGTACTGAAAGATTCATAAAATTCCCTTTATCTGCTTAGCTTATCTAAAACTTTAGAAGATAAAGATTAATTTTTAGTTAAAAGCTACCGTGTTTTTATGCTTTTTTCAGGTGGATTTCTGAAAAGTTGGCAGCACAAAAAAGCTTGCCACAAAATTCCAACATTTCCATTTGGTTTGGGTATAGAATTGCAAGCAAGGATGTCTAAAAAATGCGGTTTTATGATTAAGTACTGGGTCTTGCTCTGCTGCTATTTTCTTTTGTCGACACAGCCGATTATATCTGGGGAGCATTTTTCGCTGATGTTGAGCGAGGAGGAGCAAAAAGCCCTGTCAACTATCTTGAGCCCCAAAGATTCCACACAATCCACTAACGAAAATCAACAGGACAAGAAAACAAATCCCCTTGCGCAAAATGTAAATGGCGTTTACTTGTTTTTGTCAGCGATTATGTATTTTAATGACCAAAAATGGACAGTATGGATTAATGATCAACCCCTCAGCGATCTTTCGACCAGAATTCCCTCTTTTTTATTAAAGAAAGTGTCACCACACAGTGTTACATTAACCTCGTCAAATCAACCAGGCACAGAAATCACCCTAAGGCCCAACCAGACCTATATCCTGGACCGCAACAAACTAATCGATGGAGACGGGCGCCCAAAGGCCCCCCTTGCAAAACCATGAATATTCTTTTCATCACATGCAGCCGAATTGGCGACGCTGTCTTGACAACCGGCATCCTAAAATTCATAGAACACGCTTTCCCGGGGGCAAAAGTAACCATTGCGGTTGACCCCCTGCCGGCGCCCTTGTTCAAAGATTACCCCCTGTTGGATCGGCTGATTGTTTTTCCCAAAAAAAAACATAGCCGTCATTGGGTAGATTTATGGATGCAAACTGTTGCCAGAAAATGGGATTGGGTGATCGATTGCAGGGGATCCGTTGTATCCTATGGGCTTTGGGCAAAAAAACGAAGCCTCTGGCACAGCACCCCAGGCGACACCCGTCACAAGGTGGAACAAATTTCTGGAATGGCGGGGATTCCAACAACGTCGACGCATCTTTGGTTTTCAGCGTGTCGACAGGAAAAGGCCAAAGCCCTTTTACCCGACGATCATCCCTATTTGGCGATGGCCCCCGCGGCAAATTGGATTGGAAAACAATGGCCAATTGAATTTTTTACCGATCTTGCCGGTCAATTCATCACAACCTATCCTAGCGCCAAAATTGCCATTTTTGCGGCCCCGCACGAACAGGCGATGGTTCAACCCTTGCTCAATCAGCTCCCTTCGCATGCTTGCGTTGACTTCATTAAAAACCCCCTTGATTTAGCAGATGTCGCGGCCTGTATTCAACGATGCCGTGTTTTCATTGGGAACGATTCTGGGTTGATGCACATAGCTGCAGCCGTTAAAACACCCACGATTGGATTGTTTGGTCCCTCCAGGGAAGAAAATTATGGACCTTGGCAATCCCCAAACGAGGATCTGCATAGAGTCGTTCGTATCCCCCTAAGCTATGAACAGCTGGCGCAAACACCGGGATTTTCACATAAATGCCAGACGTGTTTTATGACGTCCCTGACGACAGAAAAGGTTTGGCTAAGCCTTAGGGATCGCTGGGATTTCTCTACTTTGTCGTAACACGAAGATTCTTAACCAAAACCTTCATCAGGGCACGAATAAAGGGCGGGCAATGCTCTAATTCCTCGGTCAGTTTCTTTCCTGAAACGCGAATGCAGATTGTTGGCTCCGACGCGGTCGCCGTTGCTGTACGCGGGGCACTATCAACAAAGGCCATTTCCCCAAAAATTCGCCCCGGTCCCAATTGAGTGATCGTTTTTCTGACCCCATCTTTTAAGTGCCATATTTCAACAAGGCCCTTTTCTATGATATACAAATTCCGCGCTTCTTCGCCCTGGACGATAATGCTGTCGCCTTTCTTGTAATCTTTGCGATCATAAATTTCAAGTTCCACAGCAATTATTTTCTTAAAGTTTTCCTTAACTTTAAGGATAGGGGGTGAAACATTAATAAAACGTAAAGACTAGGAAATTTTATCGGGGCGAAATCCTGTGGCAACCAAATACATCTCGGACGATTCTTGGCGACTGGACGGCGGTTTAAAATGAACCACTTTGGCAAAATGCTTTTTAAGTTTTTGCAACAGGACGTTTTCTGTTCCCCCCCTTAGAACTTTTGCGACCATCGCGCCATTTGGCTTAAGCGATAGAAAACAAAAATCATAAACCATTTCCAGCAATATCATAATACGCATATGATCAACAGATGACATACCGCACGCTGGCGCTGCCATATCACTCAGGATCACATCGGCCTTTTTCCCGGACAAAAGATCGGCAAGCTTGGAAAGTGTGGCCGCCTCTAAAAAATCCCCCTGAATAATGTGCCCGCCTTCCTCCAATGCCTCCATTGGCTGCAGATCAACCGCGATGATTGTTCCTTTTGTTCCCACTTTTTTCAACGTTACCTGGCTCCATCCACCAGGGGCCGCCCCCAAATCAATGACCGTTGCCCCCGACTTTAGCAGACGAAATTTTTGATCCAAATCCAATAATTTATAGGCAGATCGGGATCGATACCCCTCTGTTTTGGCATTTTGAACATAGGGATCGTTGATTTGGCGCAAAAGCCATCGCTTGGAAGACGCAGTTCTTTTTTTGCCATCTTTTAAGATTTGTTTATGCGGACGATTCGGTGATAACGGCTTTTCGCGCATATCATTTATCCTGTTTTGTTAAACGATTGTTAATCATTTTATTGATACAATGGGCATAGGTAGATATAAAATTGAGTGTTGTCATGATTCGAAAAGGTAATGGGCTTGTCATTTTTTCAGCAATTTCAGTGGTAGGGGTATTGATTTTTTCTGAATTCCTATCCAACCTTGTAAACTTAGATCATTATACCCAGCTTTATCAAGCTAGACATGTTTTAAAAAGTTTTTTGATTATTACAGCAGCCTATCTTTTTATTCGTCTTTTAAAAGGAGCGATGGCAGAAAACTATCAAAAACGCCACCAGGCCCCCATCCCAAAACTATGGATAGATTTAATAAGCACAGTCATTCTTGTTATCACAGTAATATTTATCATATCACACGTATATGGCCAAGAAATATCTACTCTGATTACATCGGCAAGTCTTTTGGGCGCCGGCATGGCCTTTGCGCTTCAGGGATTTTTCTTGGATGGTTTTTCCAGTATTATTCTTGATGTTGAAAGACCGTTCAAAATAGGGGATTGGATAAAAACATCTTCCGACATAGAGGGGCGCGTCATTAATTTAGGCTGGCGCCACACAACCCTTTTAACCCTTGATGATCAAATCATCATTGTTCCCAATGGAAAATTGTTAAGCGAGCCATTGATCAACCTTAGCCGACCTGATTCGTCTTACAGACAAACGGTAGAGGTTGTTATCGATCACGATGTCCCTGTTGATCGGGCCCAACGGATTTTATATGCTGCAGCATGCAGTGCCAAGGGAGTTTGCCAACGCGATTGTCGAGTGTATGCCCATCAAACAAAAGAAGGCGGGGTTGTTTATCACATTCGTTACCGAATCGAAGACCACGAAAAACATCGCGAAGTCCGTCACGCCGTCATCGAATCGGTTACGCGCCAGCTCCATCTTATGGGATTAAAAATATCAGAATCCCTTGGGGAATATTGCGATGTCTTTTATGAAAAGCAATCCAAGGAAAGCAAGACTCTGTCCTGGACTGAATCGGAATCCCCTCCCCTGACAGCATTTCTGTATCATGTTGATATTTTTGCGTCTTTGTCATTGGAGGACCTTGAGCAAATTTCCAAAACAGCGGTTAAGCATTTCGTGCGGGGCGGCCAAACGATCGTACAACAGGATGATCTAGGGTCATCCATGTTCATCGTTTTTGAAGGGTTGGTTGAGGTCATTTTAAAAACAACACAAAGCGATGGGACCGATCATCTGGAAACGATCAATGTCCTTCATCAGGGGGGATATTTTGGGGAACGTGCCCTGTTACTGGGGGAAAACCGTGTCGCAACCGTCAAGGCGAAAAGCGATGCAATTGTCTATGAAATCAAAAAGGAATCGTTTGGCTCTATATTGAAAAAAAATCCCGCCATAATACATGATATCGGGAACGTGATCGATAAAAGAGATTCCCAGATTTCGGAAGCATTATCCCATACGCATGAATCCGAGCATCAGTCAGATGAATACCTGCGCACCATTATAAAAGGGATCAAGACTTTTTTTAACATACGACATGACAGCACCCATCATGAATGATCGGAGCACGATTTATACCCCTTTCAGATCATTTTCCAGGGACGATGATCTGAAAGGGGTATAGAGGATAGAAACGAAACAAAAGCCAAGCAAGAAAGCACCAACGGAACAACCATAGGGGTATGCGCATAGTCCAACAACCCTGTTAATAATGATGGTAACAGTGCCATCAACGCGAACACAAAGTTGTAGCAAAATGCAACACCCGTGTAGCGTATTTTCACATGGAAGAGCGTAGTCAGAACCGAGAAATAGGCAGACCCAAACAAAGCGATAAAAAACTGATGGACAATCAAAAATAAAATCAAGCTCCATAGTGATCCTATATATAGCAAGCCAAACAGGGGAAAAGACAAAACTATATAGGATCCGGTGGCATAGGCAAGCATCCGAACTTTATTCGTAGAATCGGACATTTTGCCCAAAACCGGTAACGCAAAAACGGAAAACACAAGACTGATTGTTGTCGCGAAATAGACATCCCCCGGGCGATATCCGAACACAGAGCTAATATAGTAAGGATAATACAGATTCACAACAATCATGGCTGCAAAGAAATTGGTCAAGCATATGCCTTTGATAACAAGTGAAAAATTATTCTTTAGTAAATCAATAAAAGGATTGCCGGGTAAAATTGTTTGATTTTTAAAAACCGCGGTTTCTTCGAGCTTTGATCTCCCCATCAACAGAACAACACCCGCAATCCCCCCCATAATAAAGGGCAAGCGCCATCCCCAGGAAATAATTTGGACATCATCCAAGGCTGTGGTTAGCAGGAACAAAACCAAGCTAGCCACCAAAGCACCCATGCTTGTGCTGGCAATAATAAGACTAGAAAACCATCCCTGGTTTCTTTGCTGACCTTTTGTAGAAGAAAATTCCCCAACAATCGTGGCTGCCCCCGGCAATTCTCCGCCAAACGAAAGCCCCTGCATGATACGACAAATTGCCAATAAAATAGGCGCCAGAATCCCAGCCTTTTCAAAACTTGGCAACAGCCCAAGCGCCAGTGTACTGACCGTCATCAATCCGGTGAGCGCCAAGAAAGCACGTTTCCGCCCATAAACATCCCCAATAATACCAAACAAAACGCCACCGAACGGCCGCGCAAAATAACCAACAGCAAAAACAAGAAATGTTTGGATTATGGCTGACTGCGCGTTGCCCGATTCAAAAAATACAGCGCCTAAATATTTTGCCATCATCGCATAAACAACAAAATCGTAATATTCCACCATCGACCCCAAGCTGGCCCACAGGGTTATTTTACGAAGTGCATTGGTTTTTGTTTTCATTGACCCCTCATGTGGCACGAAGTTTGCATCTGTATCAGTAAACAGATTTATAATGGACGATTAGCGTGGTTGCTCTCTCCCTCAACATACTAGACAACAGTCGTTTGACCGACCTGCAGGGCGTGGCTCAAAATGGGATATTTCCCGAAATTGACCCCGCATCCAATGTGTCCTTTAAAAGCTTTTTGACTGAGGACCCAGCCACGCTTGATCAGGGTAATTC